>NZ_JBYTBS010000006.1:0-225511 GCF_058789495.1 Paenibacillus sp. FW126-R14
ACGACAATAGCCCCCCCCCTTCGCAGAACACGAATAAAAAAACCGCAGCCACCCGGCTGCGATTTCTTCCCCTACCCCTGCTCCTCATCCACCACAACCGAATCACGAATCTGTTCAAAAGAAACAGGCGTATAATCCAATTGCTCCACACTCACATTGTAATATTGGCGCCCTTCGTATTTCTGACCATGAATATGGCCGTGAACATTGACATAGGGCATTTGTTTATTCATGTACATAGGCTCATGCGACAGGAAAAAGAAGTTCATATAAATGAGCGGATACTCGCTCACTTCATCGAACCCGGCGTCCAGCCACCAGGATCTCGATCTCCCCCGATCGTGATTGCCGAGGATGAGAATTTTGTACCCGTTTAGCTGCGAAACGATCTCTTTTGTACGTTCTTTGTTCAAAAAAGAAAAATCGCCTAGATGAAAAATTTTATCCTCTTTGCCAACGACAGCATTCCATTTTGCGATCATAGTCGCTGTCATTTCATCTGTGTCTGCAAAGGGTCTGTTTTCGAAATCAATGATGTTCTTATGACCGAAATGATGATCTGATATAAAAAAGGTTGCAGGCACAGTATCTCCATCCTTTACTTGCTTTATTATCCAAGAGCTTTCCCGCGGCTTCTCCAAGCGTACGACCATACTAAGGTACATAAGGGCAAAGCCCAAAGAAACGGCGCATATCCAACATAGTGCTCAACAGGCACCCCAACGATCGTTCCACATACGATAGCCAGCATGTTCCACGGAATCATGGCAGCTAGAATGAGACTCGAATCAGCAACGACTCTGGCAAGCTGGCTGCGCGGAAACCGTTCCTCCCAGAAGGGGAGCAAGCTCCTCCCTGACATCATAATCGGCAAGGTTTGCGTGCAGGAAACAAGACCAAGTCCCAATCCGAATAAGGAGGTTCGAAACGTTGCCGAGAACAAGGAGGCGGAGCGTCCTCCCAACAGCTTTTGCATATAGGACTGCAGAACACGATTTTCCTCCAAAATACCATTGAAAGCTCCCGCAAGTCCAATAAGGACAATTAACTCGACCATGTTGGACAAGCCTTTGGTTTGCAAAGAATCGAATAATATAGAATGATAGCCAAACCACATCGCATGCAGCCACTCATACCAGGTAACCCCTTGATAAATGAAACCAATCCCAATCGCCGAAGCTATGGACAGGAGAAAACCGTTCCTCGTTTTAAACCTTAACAGAATCGAAAGAAGCAAAAGAATAACTGGCAATAAGAGCCAAATGCTATAGGTAAAACCCGTGCCAAACTGCTGCTGCAGCCATGCTTTTTCACCATGATGCCATCCCCCTTTTAGATCGGAGAACAAGAAAAAACCAAAGGTGAAGCCTCCGGCACCGATCGTGGTGGGCAGCAAAGCTTTAAACAAGTCTTTTACAGAAACACCGGTCGAAGAAGCAACAAGACGATTGGCACTTGAAAATGGCGACGTCCGATCGCCGACAAAAGCACCTGAAACGAGAGCGCCGGCAACCATCGGCAAAGGGATTTGCAGCAGCAACGCAAGACCGATCAACGGGATTCCGACTGAACTAAGCGTCCCCGTGGATGTACCAAGCAGCATCGAAATACACGCTGACAGCACAAAAGAAAACGTAAGAAAATAACTGGGATCCACAATGCGAAGCCCCAAATCGATCATATAAGGGATCGTCCCGCTAGCCGTCCACGTAGGGATCACGACGCCGACCAAGGCGAGAATCCAAATAACTTCTTTGGTATGTTTAACCCCCTCCCACATGCTTTGCAGGATGTTCCAAGGCGCGGCTCCGCCCCGCCATACAAACAACACTAAGGTTGACAGCCCGAAGGCAAAGCCAATCGCTAAAGCAAGGTGAAGCGCATATGCGGCCGCGAGTCCAAGAATGGTAATGATGATGGTTACGCCAAGCTGTCTATTCGTTAACATGTAGTTTTATCCCAGCATCCTTCGAATCGTTTTGAGGGTCTCGTTGATCGCCTGCTTGAGCGGTTGCGGCTCCCCTTGATAGGGATGAACCGAACCAAAGGTGTGATTCCCCTCAGGGATTCTGATCCATTGGATGGCCGGATTCTGCTCAATCAACTGCTGGGAGCCACGAATCAAGCGCTCTCCGTCTTCCGTACCTTGAATTAACGCGATTGGAAATTCAGCACCGCTAATCCGGTTGACAATATGGAATCTCTCGCTGTTACGCTCCATATCTTCCAGTATTTCAAGGTCTAACGGCATATTTTGCTTCGTGCGCCCGTTTAACGTGTGCGTTCTGCCCGTTCTGCGCATCTCTTCTTTATTCTCTTCTGTCAGCAGATCAACATTTGCAACGCCATTCCAACTGATAACACCGGCGATTCGTTCAGGATGATCGAGTGCATAAATCAAACATACGCCAGCTCCTCTGCTGTGTCCCAAAAGCAAGATTGGCTTCTCGTCGTCTCCGGACATGCTTGCCATACGACCAATCTCCTTCACGACTGCGTCCAGATCTTCCAAATCCTTGGAGTATGTATCCCGGGCAAACTTCTCAAGCTCCGTAAATTGGAGCAAGTCTTCCCCAACGCCATTGTGAGAGAAGTTGATGGACATCACATTCACATCTGCTGCCAACGATTGCGCCACATGGGGAAACATCCCCCAGTCTTTGAAACCTTTGTATCCATGGCAAATGACGATTGTCCCTAGAGCCGGCTGTGACGCAGCTTCATAGTAATCCCCTCTGACCGTGCGATTCTCCGCTATATGTAGTTCGAACGCCTTGCCTTCATTTAGCTGCATAAATTTCCCTCCCTTTCTTGTATGGCTATATTTTAGCACAAATGCATTTCGGACAGCATGTCCCTGCGGATTGTTCATAAATTTAAGGCAAATAGTAAAAACTTGACTATGGCGTCTCAGACTGTCCCTTACGGTGTGAATCGCTCTAAATACAATCCAGGAGGAAGCTTACCTATGCATCATACCCGAGCAACTCGCTTGCTCCGAACGATGATTTGCACCCTGTTGCTTTCAGTGCTATCCGTTGGTGTGTTAAGTCCGATGAACGAAAGCTTTGGCCGAGTCTACAGCACTCAAGAAACTGGCAACTCAAATACTTTCTTGCTGGTGGTCAAATCATCGCCACATGCAGCCTACCGAACAGAAGCATCCTTTCAAAATAAAAAATTGCAGCGAGAGCTTGAGAAAATAACGGCAGGCCCTCCCTATGCCGAAGCTTTGCTGCCGGATACCACCCTGACGTATGCCCAAAAAGGGCAGACGCAGAACTACGGTGTCACGGTAAACGGGGAATTGGTTGATCTCATGACGAAATCCACCATTGCACTGTCCTCCGGTACGCAGGACGCCCTCCGTCTGGAAGTCAGCGCCCTACGCGCCAAGCACTATGGCGAAATTCTGACATGGGAAGACGCAAGCAAGGTCATCCCTAAATATAGCAAGTTCACGATTACCGACGTGGAGAGCGGCCTCAGCTTCGAAGGACAGCGCCGCGCAGGCTCCAGCCACGCGGATGTTCAGCCGCTGACGAAGACCGATTCCGCGACGCTCAAAACCATCTACGGCGGCGCCTGGAGCTGGGACCGCAAAGCGGTCCTCGTGAAGGTTAACGGCCGCACGCTGGCCGGCTCCATGCACGGCATGCCGCATGGCGGAGACGGCATCCCCGGAAATGACTTCAACGGTCATTTCTGCATTCACTTCCTCGGGAGCGTCACGCACGGCTCCCGCTCCTCTGATCCGGCGCACCAGGTCATGGTGCACCGCGCCGCAGGCTTGCTGACGTCCTACATCAGCAAGCTTTCGCCTTGGGCGCTGATCGACGTCTGGATCAGCGGAGCGAACCAAGGTGACCTGCAGCTGCTGCAGGTCACTACAGGGCAAGAGCAGGCGGTGCATGTGCGCAGCATGCGCCGCCTGTCCAAGTCCGTGGAGCGGGATGTCTCCCAGCTCCTGGAGCTTGAGACCGCGGTCGACGTTACGGTTACACCGGCACGTGCTTCCGCGCCAGCCCACAGGCGTGTGCTCTTTCGGCTCGAAAGAGCGTCGCTCGATTCGCGCTGGTACATTCGCAGCGCGGTCATACAATGACAGAAAGCCCGTCATCTCCCCTTTCACATGAGATGACGGGCTTTCTTTTCTTATTGCAGCGGCTGGCCGGAAGCTTTCCGCAGTTCATTCGCCAATCGGTGGAACTCCGCGCGAGCCGGGAGCGAGGTCGTGGCATCGTAGCCGGCGGAAAGAAAAGGAATCATCACATTGGCATCTTTTGGTGCAAGCGGATACGTAACCGGCGTTGTTGCTGTGCTCCACCAACCTTCACTGCCATAGGACTCATCTTGATCGATTTGGATGCCATTCGCAGAAACATCGTTCAAATATTGATAAATGTGAATAAAAGAGGATTTCGCTCCGCCGCTCCAGGCATAGGTTTGCCAAAAATGCGAGCAAGCCCCCGCATTCCTAACGGCTTCCATCACCGCATAAGAGCCATATACCCCTGTGGTATAATCCGGTGTCGCCTCGCTTGCCCCTTGGATATATGCAATGACAGTCGCCATTTGGGCGCTTGTAGCATCAAAATCGACTGCAAAATAAATACAGCTTCCTGCAGGTTGTCCCAGCTGATCAGCCACCTGCAACGCAGCAGCGCCGTCAGCCAGTCCCGCGGTCCTTCCGCCAAGTGCCCGATCTGCCGTTGTTTCGAAGACGGATACGATTTCCAATCCTGCTTGGCTGATCGCTTCCGCTTCGCTCTTCGTTAATGCCTTGCTCCCGCTCGGAACGAGATATCTGGCCACAAACGAGTAGCCATCCTTGACGAAAGTAGCGGCGGTTTGTGCCGTTAAAGGTGTTGAGCAATCAAAACCTTTGGTCACTTTCTATCACCTAATTTCTACTAGTTTCCTACATCATATGCTCGTAGAAAATAGCTGCTACACATCTAATGAGTTACTTATCAAAGGAAAGCAAAAAAGGCCCCTACCTATGAAGGTAAGAAGCCTCTTGTTAAGGGTTAAGCTTTTGTACGGTTCCGAATCGTTTGGCATTTCTGGCGCGCGCACGCTCGATCTCAACGTCCCGGTTGCGCGGCTCCGCATTCGTTACAAGCGAATCCATCAATTGACGTGCAGCCTGCGCCACCTCGTGAACCGCTTGGTTGAACGCTTCCTCGTTCGCCTTCGAAGGCGCGGCGAAACCCGAAATCTTTCTCACGAATTGTAGAGAAGCTGCCCGAATTTCATCATCCGTTGCAACAGGATCAAAATTAAACAGCGGCTTAATATTTCGGCACATCACAAGCAGCTCCTTTTTCAAAATGGCGGGAAGGGTTAGGTGATTTAATTCCTTCAGTTTAACTTATCTACATATGTTTGTAAAACTCAAACCCCCGCCTTATCGGCTTGAACACTATTTTGCAGTGGCTGTAAGCTGCGCTTTTTACTTCTAACCGATAGGATGAAACAAATGAACAAGACTAGACACGCCAGCGTATACGGATAATTGACATCCAAGTCGAATAAAAAGCCAGCTGCAATAGGTCCGGCAATATTCCCGAGACTAGTAAAAGCAGAGTTCAGCCCGGCCACGTAGCCTTGCTGATCCTTAGCCACCATTGACATTTGCGTACTGATAGCCGGTCGTAAAATATCGATTGCCAGAAATACAATAAAAGTAACGGCAAAAATCATCCAAAATTGGTGAACGAATAGCGTCAGAAAAATAAACAAGCCTGCAAAGAAAAGACAAACGGAAATGACCCGCCGCTCCCCGAAACGGTTCAAGATCCAGCTGAAGGCCGTAACTTGAACCACGGCGCCAGCGATGGACCCGAATGTGATGATAAAGGCGATATCCTTTGGCTGAAACCCGAATTTCCGATCCACAAACAGCCCAAAGATCGTTTCAAAATTAGCAAGTCCGAACGACATCACGAAAACGATGATTAAGCCTAAAAAATAAGGCTCTCTATAGGCGTACCTCAATTGAGATAAAAGCCCTCTTTTTGGAGCTTCAAACGGTGGTGTATCTGATGCATTCTCTTGTGCAGGAAGCGACTCCCGAAGAACTAGCATGGTGATGCATGCCGCGAGAATCCCCGCCGCCGCCGCGAAATAGAAGGGCATGCGGATACCGAATTCAGCAATATAACCGCCAATGCCCGGTCCAATAATAAAGCCTGTTGTAATTGCTGCTGTAATATACCCCATCCCTACCGCACGCTCTTCCGGTGTCGTGATATCTGCTGCGTAGGCCATAACGGCCGGCATAATCATTGCCGCACTGATGCCGCCCAGCATCCTCGAAGCAAAGAGCAGGCTAGGCGAGCTGGCTAATCCAAACATGACCTCAGAGACAGCGAACACCATCATGCCGATCACAATCATTCTTTTTCTGCCGAAGGAATCGGCCAAACGGCCGGCGAGCGGCGAACAAAGAAACTGCGTCAGCGAAAATGCGGCGACCAACAGGCCGATAATCCCTCCTGTAATGCCCAGACTCTCCATAAACTTAGGCATAATAGGGATGACAAGTCCTATTCCGGAAAAGACCAGAAGCAGATTAAGCATGAGTATGAATAAAGCTCCCTGATGTTTTGTCAATAATTTCATTTCTAATATCCTCCCATTCCGATAATACTGAATAAATATTCAGGATTATAATAAAAAAAAGGGGCTAACGTGCCGGCTTGGCAATGCCCTGCAGAAACACATCCATAGCCGACCGATAAGCCGCTAGCGCTTCCTCACGTTCCATTCTTCGGCTATGTTGACTTAGCCCAAGCAGCAGACTGTCCAAAATAATCGCAAGAGTGGACACATTCGTAATTTCAAATTCATGATGATCGATCCCCGTCTGGAGCAACTGCCGATTAAAGTCAATATAGCCTTTGACCATTTCGTTAATCCGCTCCTCCACTTCCGGAGCTTTCTCTGCATTATTGAAGAACTCATCCGCGGCCTTCGTTAACGGATGACTCAGTTGATCATGCGCCAAATGCTCGGCCATGCCATATAATTTATCGGTTATGGTAAGGTACTGCTTTTCCTTGACCAACCAAGTCCTATCCCATTCCCTGTTCCAATCTTCAAGCAAGAATAAGAAAAGCCCTTCCTTGTTCTTGAAATGATAATAAATGTTACCGGCACTGCACCCGGCAGCTTTTACAATGTCTTCAATTGCGGTGGCTTTGTAGCCTTTTTGAGCAAATAAAGCCTTTGCCGCATCGGCGATCTTCCTCTTTGTTTGCTCGGTTTGCTGCTTCTTTTTATTCACACATGCTTCACCACTTTCCAGCTGACAGAACTTTAAATAATACTGAACATTTATTCAGTATTATAAGTGATAATTGAAGTCTTTGCAAACTCTTGTAAATGTGCACAAGCCCCTCAATCTCCACTTTGTATAAGTAGTAGAATGAGAGGCTTGCTTAATGTCCGAAAATAATAAAAAACCCTTATTTATCAAGGGTTTCCGTGCTATGGGCCCAGAGGGACTCGAACCCCCGACCAATCGGTTATGAGCCGACCGCTCTAACCAACTGAGCTATAGGCCCTAATGAAATTTGGTTGCGGGGGCAGGATTTGAACCTGCGGCCTTCGGGTTATGAGCCCGACGAGCTACCGAGCTGCTCCACCCCGCGTCATGTGTGCCGCTCAACAGCGACAAAAATAAATATACACTAAGCGCGAGTGGTAAGTCAAGCGTTAATTTTTAGAAGTCACGCAGAAATTTACGTATTGTAACGAACGCCGAAACGTCCCTTTTTCGACTTGAATACTTCCACTTCTTGCGGGCATTCATACCCATAAATCCACCAGTCTTCTTCCATTCTTTTCGCCAAACAGCCCGCTTGAAACTTGGAATCATATAATTTGGCCCAATATATCCAGTTCATCGCAATCACTCCGTTTTGTTTAAACTGATAATGCTATCTTATCCAAAATGAAACGGACTTATGAGTTCGTCGGAACTGACAGGAAGATGCAGCTGGCAAAACGATAAAAAAACCGCTTAGACTGTGCTTTCGGCACAAATTCCAAGCGGTTGTCTACGCATGCAGCTATTGTTTAAAAGAGGTCAGCAGCCGTTTAACGGTTTCTCCATATTCGTTTGTGAAGGTCTCATAAATTTTGACTTGAATCGGATAATCCAATTGACCGGATCTCACGTTGAAATCCATCGTATTCGTCCCACTGTGCAATCTTCCTTCGCCGGCCAAATCCTGCGTCGTTTTACCAATCGGATTTCCGACATTATCAAATATTTCAAAGGAAAGCTTGTTGTTATACTTATCGACTGTAACCAGTTCATCCGGTTTGATGTCCAGCTCCAGCTTCAATTTGTAGTCATAAGTCAAGGCAGCCAGATATAGCGCTGTAATGCTCCAGTCCTTAATTTTGATTTCATATGGATACACCTGAATAGCATTGTTCGTCATATCATTTTTCTGAACGGGCACTTTTGCCGTAGCCAGCAATGATTTGTATGTTGTATCTGAGCTTGTTTGTTGGCTGTAGAGATTCATTTTCAAGCCCTCGCCGGTTTCTGAGGCCGGAAGAGCATACGAGTAGCTGACAACATAGGAGGCCTTAGGAACGACGCTCAGAGCTGTAGCTGCCTGCCTTTTGCCGCCGTAAGCATATCCGTCTTTACTGACAAGCTCGGTTTGAATGGCCGGAATCGGGATCGGACGATCGCTGTTATTCGTCAATTTAAACTTGGCAATTGCCGTGTTGAAACCGTCGTCTTCATTATTTGTAATATGGAGCTCTACTAGCGATACATCGACATTGGACGGTACGAATTTGTTCGTCGAATCCAATTTGACAGGCGTGCCCAGCGTGTAGGCTGGAGCTGGAATGACGCCTTGCGTCGCTGCCCCAATCGGGAGCAGGATGTTCGCGCGCCCTACGCGGTACGTTTCCTCTTGAAACTTGCCGTCGCCCAGCGCCGTGACAAAGCTTTCCGGAGACACGACGTTCAAACTGGTGAATTCTGTGTCCAAATCGGTAGGGATGACGACATGGATATACTTTTTCTCACCCGGGTCAAGCACAACGGAAGCTTCGGCGCGGTTGCCGGAGTATACCGTGCTCTCCGTCCTGCCGTCGATTCCGAAATTCGGGACCGTTTGGCGTTCATTCGTCGGGTTTACGACTTGAATTTGCACGACGGTTGACACGCCTTTGGCTGTAATTTCCTTATGGATATCCACAGGGATGAATCCAATCGGGGACTTCAAGGAAGGCAGCGTGAAAGGCTCTCCCCATTTGAGGAGGGCGGATGATTTGGTAATCGTGCTGTCACTGCCATTCCACACCAGCGCCGCGTCAACAGGGACGCTTAGCAGTGTCGTTTCTTTTTTCGGATACACTTCCATATCAACATCAACAAAGCTAAGCTCACTTAGTTCAGCGTCATCGCTGCGCTCTACAGTACTCAAGTAACTGAGCTCTTGCTGCGATTTTGGTTGGATGGATTTTGGATTTTTGGCGCTTGGCTGTAGTGTATATACGGTACCATCCGCCATGCTGGCGCGTATTTCAAAATCAGGCACTCGAGTCACTTTGCCGCTTGTATTTTTAATCCGAATGACTGCGCCAAGCTTCGTTGAATTGGATTCATGGTCATTGAGCATGCTTTTGATCTCAACTTCAACGTTATTTGTCAGGACATAGCTCGTAATTGTGCTTGTTTGAGCAAAAGCAGCCGGGCTCACACTCTCCGCCGCCCATGCAGGAAAAGAAGCGGTAGTTAAAAGTGCAGCGGATAGTACAATGGTGGCCAGCGATTTCTTCATTTTCTTATTCACGTGGTTCTCCTCCTTGAGCTCATGTTAGTTGCTCACTTTAATTTTATCTCCATCTTTCAATTGGTGCTGTCCGGATGTAACGAGCATTTCGCCTTCTTTAACGCCGGATAACACTTCTTGATTCGTTTCATTTAAACGTCCAAGCTCAACCTTGCGCTTTTGAACCGTTTCCCCGTTCACGATGTAAACAAAGCTGTCTCCGCCTTCGCGAACGATGCTAAGACTCGGGATGACAGGCACGATTTGCTCGTCATCTTTTGTAAGCTCGACTTGAGCCTTGGATCCGGGCTTCAGCTGGCCATCCGGATTCGGAATTTCAAGCTCCAGATCGTAAGCTTTGGATTGCCCGTTTATCACATCGGATAAATACGTTACTTTGGCGTTGGCTTTATCTGTAGCCCCTGGAATGTAGAACGTTAATTCGCCTTTGCCGCGTACGAGATTGGCGGAAGCTTCGGTCAGCTGGGATTTGATTTTGACCGGATTCGTTTGCTGCACTTCACCGACACGGCCGCCCGGGGCTAACGTTTGGCCTACTGTTATGTTGAGATCCGTTAATACACCGGATGCAGGCGCTTTTACTTCGAGATTGCTAAGCGTTCTATCGATATTCCGTGCGCTAACTTGTGCAGATTCCAGGCTAGTTTCCACTTGCGCTAGTGAATTCGTCTCTTGCAATGTTTTCAGAGATCTACGAGCGCTCTCCAAATCTTTCTTCATATTCGTAAGTGCTGTTTCTGACTGCTCCAATTGCGTTTTGGTAGCTGTTCCTAGATCATAATCATTGCGAACCCTGTTATACGCTTTCCCTAGATCGCTAACTGCTGTTTCCAATTTCGAAACCCCGTCTTTGGCATCCGCGATTCCATTTGCTGTCTTTTGCTTAGCTTCGACAAGTCCTGCCTGAGCTCCTTTGATGCTCACAGCATTTAAATCTTTTTGAATCAACACATCCGTCGGATCCAAGCGGAAGAGTACATCGCCCTTCTCTACTTTATCTCCGCGTTTCTTTACTATTTCGATAACTTCCCCGCCCGACTTCGCCACTACATCCAATTGAACGGATGAAACAACGTCTCCTACTTGTTCAATCGGATTGCCAATTTTCTGCTTCGCAATTTTAGCCGTTTTCACAACTTTAACCCCTTGCTCGGCAGAGGCTGCCGGTGTGGCGCTGGGGCTTGCTGCCGGTGTGGCAGAACATCCCGCGGCGATCGCCGCGCTTAGCGCGACGACACCGAATAACTTGACACTTTGCTTAATCGTAAACAACTGACGTTTCATATTCGATTTCTCCTTTTCCCCTGTTCAGCTTATTGAAGCGCAGATGGTGCTTGCTCCGATTGAATGGAAGACGACTTCCCTTTTCTTTTGAACCAGCGGCCTTCTCTTTTCTTAAATAAAATCTCGTACATGATAGGCACGATAACTAATGTTAATAGAGTTGAAGTCGTAAGACCGCCAATAACGACGACAGCTAATCCTTTGGAAATGATCGTTCCTTTCGATAAGCCAAGTCCTAATGGCAGGAGGGCAATGATCGTTGCGCCAGCCGTCATAATGATAGGTCTTAAACGTGTAATCCCTGCCTCGATAAGGGCATCGCGAATGGAATAATTTTGCTCTCTTAGCTGCTGCACACGGTCTACAAGTACAATCGCGTTCGTTACGACGATACCGATCAACATGAGGAATCCGATCAGTGACGTAACATTGATGGATTCTCCGGTAATAAGAAGTCCTAGAAGCCCCCCAATCGCCGCAAGCGGCAGGGAGAACAGAATGGCTAACGGCGCTCTTGCGTTTCCGAACGCAATAACCATTACAATGTAAACTATGAAAATGGAAGCAAAGATAGCAATGAACATCTGCATGAAGCTTTTGTTAATATCATCGGAAACCCCTTTGACTTCACGGGAAACGCCCGATGGCAGCTCCAGCTTCGCCAATTCAGCGGTTATTTTTTGGCTCACGCCGCCTTTATCGGTGCTTTCGATTTTGGCTCTGACACTTACGATTTGCTCTTCATCTTCGCGGCTTATGCTGTTTGGTGCGTCAATTTGCGTTATACGTGCAACTTCATTCAACTGAATGGTTTGACCCGTTGGCGTTTTGATCAAGAAAGTGCCTAATTTATCAACGGAGTTCTTATAGACGGGATTCAGCATAACTTTGGTCGCATACGTGACATTGTTAAACTTCAAATCTCCGAGCTTCTCTTCCGCAATCCAGGAGTTAACCGATTGTAAAATTTGCGCGGAGGAAAGATTGTATAAACGCGCCTTGTTCTGATCGACCGTAATCTCAACTTCGGTTTTGGAGTCGCTCAAGCTGTCTTTAATATCGTTAAGCTCAGGGAATTCTTTCAGCTTATCTTTTACCATCTGAGCGGCTTGCTGGAGATATAACTGGTCATCGCCTTTTAGCGCATAGGAGAAATCTGCGCCTGTAGAAGTTGGCGGCCCTCCGGTAAACAACTGGATATTGACATCCGATCCGGGCGGCATCAATTTCAGCATATCTTCCTTGTACGTTTTGACGGCTTCCGTCGCATCTGTAGCAGGAGTTAGTTCAAAGAACATCATCGCTCGATAAGCATACCGGTCGCTGGTTTGGTTATAACCGACTAGCGATTCGATATATTTGAATGCAGGATTGCCCAATTTGTCTTTATGCTGCTTCAACTCTTTTTCGAGCTCTTTGGATTTCTCATTCATCATCTCTAGGGATGTTTCGCGCGGCATCTTAATTTCGATTGCGCCTTGTTTGACAGCTTCGCTGTTCGGCATGAATGCCACAGCCAGATTCGGTACGGTAATTACAATAGAAAGAATAAGTGCTACTAATGCAATCAACAGCGTTTTGATGCGGTTATTTAAAGACCAAATGATCGCTTTTTTGTACTTTTCACCCATAGGACCGACATGATGTTCGTCGTGATGGGTAAGTTTATTGGATTTAAGCACCATCAGCTTCGCCAACATCGGAATGACGGTCAAAGCAACAATCAAAGAAGATAACAAGGCTACAACGAGTGTAATGGCAAAAGGACGGAATACTTCGCCGACTACCCCGCTCACGAACCCGATCGGTCCGAATACACCTACCGTTGTAATCGTAGAAGACGTAATCGCACTGGATACTTGTTTCGTTGCCAACCGGATAACCGATTCATTGCGCTGCTGAGCGACTTGCAGTTGGCTGTAAATATTTTCGATAACGACGATACTGTCGTCCACGACCCTACCGACGGCGATCGCCATGCCTCCGAGCGTCATAATATTCAGGGAAATGCCCAGCGGCCCCATGACTAATAACGTGACGAGAATGGAGAGCGGGATGGAAACGAGTACGATAAGCGTCATACGTATATTACGGAGGAACAGCAAGATCATAACGGAAGCAAGAATTGCGCCTAATCCGCCTTCCTGTACCATACCATGGATAGAATCTTTAATATCGTTGGCAGAATTATAAATTTTGTGGAATTTCACGCCAGGCAGCGTCTTCGCCCAGTCTGACATTAATTTATCTGCACTGTCTGCAAATTCAACGGCATTCGCCGCTTTTGTTTTGTACAATAACACACCGATAGCCGGTTTATCGTCTAATCTGGCAATAAACTTGGACTCGCTGATGGCTTCAACCTTGGCAATTTGCTTAAGGAGCAGCGTATCGCCGGTTTTTGAGTTCACTTTTAAATTATCCAGATTGTAAATGGTATCCATTTCGCCCTTCACGCGAACCATCTGCTGATTTCCGTTGAAATCCACAGTACCCGCGGGGCTTGAAACTAATGCCGCTTTAATCATGCCTGAAACGTCTGCAGGCGTTAATCCATATTGGTTAATCGCAGGAGCATCCAGCTTAATCGTAAGCACCGCATCCTGATTGCCGACAGAATCTACATGGTCGATTCCTTTTAGTCCATTGAAGCCGGGAAGAATTGTGTTTTTGTAAGCATTATCGAGCTCTGCCTGGTTCATTCCCTCATCGCCGTAAACGGCTAAGTAGTAAACCGGTTCGGAAGCGAAGCCTGCCGTTAATACTTTAGGCTTTTCGGAGCCTTGCGGAAGCTTCACATTGGAGATGAGACTTTCGACGTCCTTTTTCACATCTTCAGGCTTCTTGTCTTGCTCCAGCTCCAAAATAATTTGTGAGTAATTGTCCTGCGAGCTTGAACTTAATGTTTTTAGCCCGTCTAATCCGGCAACCGCCTTTTCCAGCGGTTTCGTAATTTCGTCTAACACATCCTTCGGAGGGGCTACGTATGTAGTACTTACGATGACGACCGGAAACGTAATATCCGGGAAACTTTCTACTTTGAGCGTCGTTGTGGAATATGAGCCACCCACGACTAACAGCAGCATGAGGATGAAAATTGCTGCTACATTTTTCATTGAAAACTCGGTTAACTTGATCATTCTCACTTCTCCCCTATCACCAGCTTTAATACTCTGACACTCACTCAACCATCATACTTGGAATTTCTTAACAAAACATAAATTTTTTCCGAAAACTTTGTGTATTTTCGCGGCCTGGATTTATTATATATCGGCAAATGGATAAAAACAGGTGAGCGAAGTCATATTCCAGTCATAATTTGGGTCATATGGACGGCAATCTCGTTATGACTTCTTATGACCGGACACGAAAAAGGGCTGCTCATAGATCTTTGAAGACCGTTTGAGACAACCCTTTGGTGTATGCTTAATCCGTCGTAATAAACCATTCCGCTTTCTGTGAAGCAAGCAGTTTTCTCTGCCCTTGGAACTCATCATACACACTCAGTGTGTATTTCTGCAAAAATTTGGTGTTATAAATGAGACCCGGATCCGGGATCGCGATTTTGAAATTCTCTCTCTTCCCAAGCCGTATTTTCGTGTCTTCATCGGCTGTAGAATCCCCATTGAAAACGTCAAAGTCTTTGAAATCGAACTTTTTCTCAAAACGTTTGATACCGCCGCCATCCTCAAATACAAGCAGCAAATTATGGCCTTCCGTATTAATTTCAGTCAGCTTCTCTTTCGTTAACTCATAATTGAATCTAAGCGTAAAGACGTTATCTTCAATTTTGGTCCCGATTTTATCAATGGAAATGTTATAAGGGAATAAGTCCACATTTTTAAGCGTAGTCGCCACTGTCTTGCTTTCCGTTGGCAGCCAGTACGCAACCGGATTTACATAAGCGTCAGCGACCGTTTTGTCGCCTTCCGACAACTTGCCATCCGTAACGGCTTCCCCAAGAAGCAAATTCATGTTCTCGGTCGAGAAACCTTTCGGCACAGGCGCCCATACATGAAGCAGCGCTTTTCCCGATGGGGAGATTTTATTCTTCACTTCCGCAACGGAAGCCGGGAATACCGTTCCGTCTGACGAACGGAAATTCGCGACAAGCTTGGCCGTGTTCGTAAATCGTTTCTCCAGGTTCGTCACTTCGACCATAGCGGAATACATAATGCTTGTTTTGTCCTCGTAGGTGGATACATTCCGAATCCCATACTTCGCTTTGCGTCCAACATCATTGGTCGAGTAGGACTCGCCAAGACCAACGAAAGGAACCGATTGAAGCTCCGCTTGCGTAGAAAACTCCAGAACGTCTGTCGTTGCAGCACTGCTATTGTCCGTCCCTGCAGCTGGCGCGTCTCCCTCTTTTTCCTGCAGCACCAGCTTCACGCGGGAGAATTCATACGTATACGGCAATTTCCCCGCTAATTGGAGATTAACGTTCGTGCCTGCTCCAAGTCCAATCACTTTAGCTGTTTGGATCAGTTTGGCCTCGATTTTGACCGCATCGTCCAGCAGGAAATATCCGGTTAAATTCGGGATTGGCAGTGACTCATCCCCTTTGTTGCTTAGAACCAAATCCGCCGTCAATAAATCTTGATCCTCCCAAGGCAACCGATGAAGGCCGCCAAGCTGAACGGTGTAAACACCCGACTTATTGGTGAAAGAATACTCTTTGCCAATCGATCCGCCTTCCTGGGACGAAACGGCCGGCAGTTGGAAATTCGCTACGGCGACATTCAGCTTCAAATCAGCGATCGTTTCCGCAATGGACAGCTGCCATGCATCCGCGGCTACCGCCACGGGAATGGATCCGGAAAGTTGAATTTCCTTGCTTTCCTTTGGATTGATCTTCAAATCCTTGAGTCCTTTAGCTTCTAACGGGTACAGCAGCCCGTCCGGCGTCCGTATCGAGAATAAGTACGAGGGAATAGTGACGCTGTGATTGCCTGCATTCTCTAAAGTCAGATACACCGTAGGAACATGATATTTCTCATTCTTGTTGCTGACATACTTTTTAATTGAAGCATGTACCTCGACTCCGCCGACAGAGATGATCCCTGCGCGATCAGCTGAAGTGACATCCGTGTAATCATTCGGTACAGCAACTTCCCCAAGCACCTGCTCGAAATTGGTTTGACTAAAGTCCCACTTAATAAACTGGACAACGAGATCCTGCAGGTTTGTACTTGGATTCACGGTTGCATAGAACGTTAAATCGGTTGTTGAACCGGGAGCTACCCGGTTCTTATCCTTATCGGCAGGCAGCAAGCGCGCTGAGAATTGATTGCCAGATTTGCTTTTCAGCCTTGCCCAGTAATCGATAAATTGCAGCTCGCTGCTCCCTTCATTGTGAATCGTAATCGTGAATGTCGCGATCTTCCCGCTCTGATCGGGCAGAACGTGAATTTGCTTCAATTCAAAATAACTGCTTTTTGTAATCGGCACCTTACCTACCGCCGTCGCAACGACAGCCGGACTGCCGTCTGCCCAAACGGGCGTTATGGCGCCAAATGCCATCGTGGCAGACAAGGCAATGGTGGCCACGTATTTGTAGCCAAACTTGATGTTCATGGTGTGGATGGCCTCCTTCATCGTTTAACTAGCTTCGTATGGAACGTCCTGCTTATCCGGCAGGCACTGCTTGAATCATAGGATTTCCTGGTTCACCCGGATTTTCTTTCATTTGTTTCAGCATCGCGTCACCCTGGGTCTGCCATACTTTGAGCCCTTCGCGTGCAGTCGTTTTCCCTTGCAGAACACTGTTAAACTGCTGGCGTCCAATTTCCTGTACTTGATAAATATTCGGCTTGTCGCGGTAAATTTTGAAGCTGTTATCCATCGGCGCAGGAGTCACATTGTAAAATGCTTCCATATGGAAATCCATACCATCTTTAGGCTTCAAATATTTGGAACGTGCTACCAGGTTATAAGAGCTGTGTGATTTCAGCTTAGCCCAGTCATCGCCGTTCACGAATTTAATGAATTTCCAGGCATCGTCCGGATTTTGCGCCTTCGCGTTAATCCCCATGATGCCATTCATATAAATTGACCCGCCAACGCCTTTAGCCTCAGGATGGGAAGGAATCGTAACGACATCCCAATCAATCGGCGTGTATCCTTTATAACTCGCAGCGTTTTTATTTGCACTGGCAATCTGCTGAATTTGACCATAATTAATAATTCCCATCGCTAACCGGCTCGACATGAAATCGTCATAGGCAAAAGGATTCTCTTGATTGAATTGGCGATTCATCCCCTTTTGAGGATCCATCAGCTCAGGAAATACGTTATCTTTTTGCAGCTGCGCCATTTTCGTCCAAACTTTCTCCCACTGATCCGTATCCACCGTCATCTTTTCTCCGGCGTCATCAAACATCTTTAACTGAAGCGGAGCTGTGTACATTTGCATGCCATAGAACAAGTCGCCTTGCGCTTGCGTGGAGAATGAGAAGCCGTTAATGCGGTTATCCCCTTCACCTTTGGTAAGGCGTTTGGAAAGATCAAAAACTTCATCCCACGTCATGCCGTCTTTTGGGAAATCAACGCCGGCATCCGTAAACATTTTCTTATTATAAATGAGTGCGGAAGAGGAGAATGTTGGAGCAAGGGCATACAGTTTGCCGCTGCCCGCATTCTTGATGCCATCGATCACGGCAGGTACGATTCCTGTCGTATCGAATTTATCTTTCGTAATGAGCGGATCCAGCTGCGACAGCATGTTGCTTTCGATGATATCCGGCAGCTGCTCGAAGCCGACCATGACGACATCCGGCGGATTATCGCCTTGCATGACCTCTTTCAGCTTTTCCATCGGGTCCGGCATTTTCTCGCCCGGTTTCATACCGCCATACCGATATCTGTCGTCCATAGTTGGAATCATTTCAATCTTGATATTCGGATTGGCGAACTCAAACACTTCCGTAAATTGCTGTCTGAAATATTCGTCATCGCCGAAGCCCATCGATGTGGCGATTTTCAGCACTCTTTCCTGTTTGTCATCGGATTTCTCGCCTTTCGTACAAGCAGCGGCCAGTGGAACGACCATCGCCAATGTCAAAGATGTGGCGAGCATTTTGCGCGTTAATAATTTCATTTGGATTTACCCCCGTCAGCAATTAAATGCAATTTAGTTTCCTCTACAGCAGATATGGCTTTTGGTGCTTTAATCATGATTTTTTCACCGTCAAACTCCATCGTCGCTTTGCCCTCGATTTGCAGGGCGTTCAGATAAGCCTTCGGCACTTGCAAGCGTCCGGCACGATCCAACACAACAAACTCTTCATGATCCTCGTTCGCGAGTCCTCCGGCCATACGGCCTTCGCCGTCAAGCGACGGACTCCGGGCGATAAACTCCGAGCTGGTCATCCCATCCCGGATGGCAACGACCCGGCCCACTTTGCCGGCAATGGATAAATCATGCGTGACAATGACAATCGTCACGCCTAATTCTTTATTCAATCGCTGGAAAATAGATAGGATCATATCCGCTGTTCTCGAATCTACGGATCCTGTCGGTTCATCGGCGAGCAGCAGCCTTGGCCGGTTAGCGAGCGAAATGGCAATGGCCACGCGCTGCTGCTCCCCTCCCGACAGTTCCTGAAGCTTGTTATTCAACCGGTGGCCGAGTCCCACCCATTCCAGCAATTGCTTGGCATAGGCAGGATCATAATTCCCGCTGAGCATCATTGGCATTTCCACATTTTCGAGCGCGGTCAAGTAAGAAACGAGATTGCGCGCATTATTTTGCCAGATGAAGCCGACGGTATGCCGCTTGTATTCGACCAATTGTTTATCGGTGATTTTCAATAAATCCCAATCTCCGACCTTTACTTGGCCTGCGGAAGGACGATCCAGACCGCCCAAGATGTTTAGCAAGGTAGATTTGCCGCTTCCGCTGTTCCCGATAATCGCCATAAGTTCGCCGGCATCAACCTGAATGTTCAATCCTTGCAAAGCGACAACTTCAATTTCGTCTGATTTATAAATTTTGACCAAGCCCTCGCAGGTAATCATTCTATTTCTCCTCTCCGAGCTTCACGGCCTGATGAACCCGCAGCCTTCTAATGTGCAAGAACAGCAGTAAAGCTCCTGTTGCCATCATGAAAGCTACAACGAAATAGAGCTGGTACGTATCTTTGGAATCGAAAACGACCCGAAAAGGCGGTACCTGAGTCTTCACATTCTGAGACGTTTGCAGGAAAGGCAGGAAGAAATAGCTCGTCAACTTACCGATGGCAATGCCCAAAGCGATGGATAAACCTGCTGTAAAACCTTGCTCGAGCAGCAGCATGCCCGTCAATTGCTTGCGGGAAAGGCCCATGGCGCGAAGCACCCCGAACTGTACGACACGGCTCGATAAATTAAAGAACCAGTACAGCATGTAGCCGATTAAAGACACTAGGACCGATACGAGGAAGCCCAAGCTTAGAATTCCAAACACGCCGCCCCTAGCCGGAAGCTTATTCTGGACAATGAGTTCGTTGCGAACATCCTTGACGGAAGCCAGCTCGATCCCTTTCGCTTGCAAAGCGGTTACGATCGGCGCTACTTTCGCGTCCGGTTTCATTTTCAACCAAACCTCGTAAGGAACCATGGGCGCTTGATCGTACACATAGTCCAGATTCGTAATGAAAAATGGCATCTGATCCGGATACTGACTCGGCCAGTATGGTAGAATGCCGACAATGACAAATTCCACAGGCTGCTGGCTTAACGTTATGGATAGCAGATCTCCGGCTTTCAGCGAATACTTGCTTGCATAATTAGAAGGAATAATAACGGCCTGCTCATAGCTGCCAAGCAAATTCAAATATTGATGCGGCGGAGCCGGAAATAGATCAGGCCGGAACCATCCGACTTTGGCAAAATCAACGTTATCAATGCCCATGACCAACCCTTGGCCGGTCGATTTCCCTGACACGACGACATTTCCTTTGGTTTGCAAAACTCTTGCCGCAGCTTGAACGCCCTCTAGTTCCCGGAACACCTGAAACGGCGGCTCTACGTAGCGAATCTTCGAAGGCGTTCCTTCTCCGGGATTACCGCCTCCCTGGCCTCCTTGCCCACCGTTGCCCCCGGAGCCGCCATTGCCGGAACCTCCATTCCCGCCATTGTTGCCGCCATTGTTGCCGCCATTGTTGCCGCCCCCACCGCCTGAGCCTCCTCCTTGATTGCCGCCATTCGGATCCTTTGGCAGTTCATCGGAGAAACCTTCCCACACGGTTTGCAGCACAACGTCCGTTCCATATTGGTACAAGGTTCTTTCCGTCGAATTCAGATCAATCGTGCGTGCAGCCGAGGAGTTGTATACGCCGAGTCCCAACGTTAGGATCAGCAGCAGCATCAGCGGATAGTACGCTTTTGCTGAACGGGACAGTTGCACAAGCGTTAAATAGAGCGGTACGGGAAGAAATCTCCGCCCGAGCCAGCCAAACAAACGCAGCAGCCACGGGAAAATGCGCAGAAAAAACAGCCCCAGAGCAAAAATTGATAGTGCAGGCACAAAGAACAACAGCGGATGCACCTGAAGCTGATCGGTTGTCAAGCCCGTTTGTACGGACAATACTTGACGCTGATCGAATAAATAAAAGCCATAGCCCACAACGCCAAGCAGCATGATGTCCAGAAACCAGCGCTGCCAAAGCGGCGATCGATCGGATCGCGCAAGGAGCTGCTTGTAGTTCACGATGGAAGCTTTTGCGAACATAATCGCAGGAACCACACTCGCAAGAATCGCGATCAGCACAGCAAGCCCGCCATAGAGCATTGCTTCTTTCGTAAAGCTGACAGGAATCGACTTCCGGTCGACAAACGTTAGGAAACCGCTGGAAGAGCCGATGCTCTTGGCCATGAACCAGCCCATAAACGGTCCGACCACCAGCGCAACGATTCCTAGCGACAATCCCTCCAGAAAATAAATCCCAATGATCTGTTTCGTACTGCCGCCCCTGCTTCGCAGAGTCGCAATAACGCCACGCTGCCGGTCAAGCGATTGTCTCGCATTCATGACAATGTAATAGAAAACCATCGCAATCATTGGAGCAGCCAACGTGAATAACAGGATCTGCATCTGCAAGCTTTGCGCCTTGAATTCGGACAGCATCGGCTTAAACGAAACATCGACCTTCGTATTTTTGAGTTTCTGATACAGATTAATATCCAGCCTCTCCAGACGGTGGTCCAGCGGCGACAATTGGCTCGTTTGAATGTCGCGCAGATCGAATGCATAATACCAATTGGCCAATTGCAGAGGAATTTTCTTCTCTGTTAATAACGTCTTCATAAACACATCGTCACTTACGATAAGTGCGTTGATTAACCCTTCCAAGCCTTGGAACCAGTAGGCATCGGTGTCATTTTTCGGCTTAAAGGAACCAACAATTTTCACTTTCAGCAGTTGGCTTCCGCTTGCTCCGGAGACGGAATAGTTAAACACGTCGCCGATATGCAAATCGTTTCGGTACAAAGCTTCGTCCAGTACAACGGCTTCCAGAATGCCGTTTTGCACTTGGTTCGAAGCCATTTGTCCGCTTGACCAATCCACGTGCTCATTCAGACTGCTCCATGAAGTAAGCGTCATTTGCCGGCGTTTGCTGGGATCCACTTTCGAAGCGTCGACGGGAGTAATTTGGGCTCCCTTGATCGTGTAGCTTTTGGCAAACGTTTGGACCGGAAATCCGATCTCCTTGGGAATTTCGTCCCCTATGTAGACATTGACGTCTTTCAGCTCGTCTAACCCTGCACGTTCCGTCCCAACCGCTTGATAACGCATGAGCAGAGAGCCGGCAGGGAGTCCGCTGCTCTTCTCTTCAAGCGATTTGGCCACGACGCGCTTCAGCGATCCGTCCGCATACATCGGTATGCTCGTCGTGAAGGCAACAGCCATAATCAATCCAAGCAACGTGCTGAGGGTCAGCCAGCGGGTATTCCACATTTTCCGAAATAAAAACCGCAGCATCGGGATTGACATTAGCGACCCACTACTTTCTGTCCGGCGGTAAGACCTTTCACAATCTCCACATCCGTTGACGTCTGTTGACCGATTTCCACATCGACTTCCTTCTTATTCCCCTGGCTGTCAACCACTTGCACATAATTTCGTCCGGAATAGGATCGAAGGGCTGCCAGAGGAATCGTTGTCGCATTCTCTTTTCTTTGCGTCACAATCGTCACACTGAGCGGAGTTCCCCGGTTAAGCCCTTTTGGAAACTCATCCAATTGAACGACTAAATATTGGTCGATCGACTCCTGCTTGGTTTCTTGTCCGCCCCACGGGTAGCCGCCATTATTATTATTGCCTGCTGCTTGCGGATTCGGCAGCTGCTTCACTTTCCCTTTGTGCTGACCGGCAGAATTAATGTCCACTTGGACTTCCATGCCGACAGCCACTTTCTTCGCATCGTCTGCGCTGATGCTTGCCGCTACCGTTAATTCGTTCAAATCCGCCAGCGTAGCAACGGACTCATCCGACTTCACCGTATCGCCTTTCTTCGCTGTAACCGTAACGATCGTCCCGCTGAACGGCGCGAGAAGCTTCGCTTTACTTACCTGCGTTTCCAGCTTGGTCAGCTCTTCCCGCTTCAGTTCAAAATCAATCTTCGCCTGCTCAATCTGCTCGGGCGTCATTTCATCCGCCTTCCGCAGCGTTTCGATCATCGTCAGCTCATCTTTGCGGGTTTGAAGCTTCTTCCGCTTCAAATCGCTTTCCATATCCGAGAGATCCAGCTCAGCAACAGGCTGTCCCTTCTCAACGGTATCTCCGTTCTTTACAAGAATGGCGCTGATCCGTTTGGAAGTCATATCTTCGGAAAAGAACAGCTTCTCTTCCTGCAGCGCCATCAATCGGCCGCTCCCCCTTACTTTCGACTCGAGCGTTTCCGTTTTCACCGTATATTCGGGCTTCTTGGATAGCTTAGGCGGATTGATGCTGGGAAGCGCTTCTTCCTCCTGCTCCTTCGGGAGCAGCGAACAGCCGGAAGACAATAAAAGTGTAGTACTTACAAGTAGTGCAGTTACGGGCTTCCTCCAGCTAGGAGACGAATTTCCCGTCCACCATTTCGTAAACATGATCGGCAACCTCCAAAATAGTAGGGTCATGGGTCGTCATACAAATCGTTACTTGTTCCGTTGCAATCATATTTCGAAAAACGGACATGATCTGTGCCCCCATTTGGGAATCCAGTTCTGCTGTCGGTTCATCGGCCAAAATGAGCGACGGCTTGTGCGCAATCGCCTTGGCGATCGCAACACGCTGCTGCTCACCCCCGGATAACTCAAACGGACGGTGGTGCATGCGTTTGCCAAGTCCGACGAGTTCGAGACAGTAAGCAACTCTTTCTTTCCACTGCGATCGCGGAACACCCGCCATACGCAGCGCCAGCTCTACATTTTCCCAAGCAGATAACAACGGCATTAAGGCAAATGATTGAAAAATAAAGCCGATTTCTTTGCGCCTGACCAGCGTTCGCTCATTATCGCTGCCAAGATGAAAGGCATGGTTCAGGAACATGATTTCCCCCTCATCCGGCTGATCGAGTCCCCCAATCAAATTCAGTAGCGTCGTTTTCCCCGAACCTGACCGGCCTTTGAGCATAACAAGCTGAAGCGGCTTCAGTTCCATCTCAATTCCCTTCAGTACATCCAACCGCTCGCCGCCGACTTGAAAGGATCGCTGCACCCCGGTTACCGTCAACAGCGGCGAATCGAGATGTACCCGCGTAGGCACGTGAATCTCGTGGGGGATCACCTCTTCCATAGCTGGCGCTTCTGATGTGTTTCTTTTGCGAAACCAATTAGCCATATGGCACTTCTTCCTTTCCTTACCAAATCAGCTGTATGATAAATTAGACGGTACATGTTTTCAAAAAGTTACACGAAACTGAAAATTTCCTGAAAGTTTTTTGCGAGCACATGTATGAATCTATCAAAATATACTATTAATTTGAAAATATTGCCATACAACTTTATTCCTATTTCTTACAAATTATTAAATTACATATTAAATTCTATTGTTTTCAGTATAAAATAGCCCTATTGATTCTTTCTAAACGGATTATTAACAAAGTATTAACCTCCGATTGCAGGATTTCCCCCCAATTTGGGGAAGTTAAAAGGAGCAACGTTATTAGAATTGCTAACAAAGAAGGAGAATACCGACATGATTGAAACGATCAAAACCTATTTGGATGAGCAAAGAGATCAACACATAGAGGAATTGATGCAGTTCCTGCGCATTCCAAGTATTAGTGCTGTTGCCGAACACCAACCCGATATGAAGCGTTGTGCGGAATGGACGGCTGAAGCCCTTAAACAAGCCGGACTTGAGAACATTGAAATTATGCCGACTGGCGGTCATCCTGTCGTTTATGCCGACTGGCTGCATGCGGAGGGCAAACCGACGGTGCTTATCTACGGGCACTATGACGTTCAACCGGCCGAACCGCTTGAGCTGTGGGAAACGCCTCCTTTTGAACCCATCGTTCGCGATGGCAAGCTATTTGCCCGGGGCAGCACGGATGATAAGGGTCAGCTTTTGCTTTATGTCAAAGTGGTTGAAGCTTTCTTACGCACACAGGGCAGTCTGCCGGTAAATGTGAAATTCTGCATTGAAGGCGAAGAAGAAATTGCGAGTAAGAACCTGCCTCCATTTGTAGAAAAGTACAAAGATAAATTGCAAGCCGACGCCATCACCCTTTCGGATACGCAAATGCATGGACCTGGCAAACCGGCGCTCATGTATGGCCTGCGCGGTCTGGCCGGCTTTGAAATTACGATCGATGGGGCGAACAGCGACCTGCATTCGGGGTTGTACGGCGGGGCTGTCCAAAATCCGATTCACGCTTTGTCCAAGCTGCTGAGCTCGTTTCATGATGCCGAAGGCCGTGTAGCCGTTGCAGGCTTTTATGATCGGGTTATTGAACTGTCGGAGAAGGAGCGCGAAGCGTTTACACAAGTGCAGCCCGATGAAAACAAGGTGCGGGCGGATTTGGAAGTCGAGGCGTTATATGGGGAAAAAGGATTCTCGTTCTACGAACAAACAACATCGCGACCGACATTGGAAATCACTTCCGTAAGCGGCGGCTTTCAAGGAGAAGGCATTAAACCGATCATCCCGAACCGGGCTTCGGCCAAAATAGCTTGCCGCCTCGTTGCGGCGCAAGTACCGGAAGAAATCATGGATGCTGTTGAAGCGCATATTCATGGGCAAAATCTGCCAGGCGTCAAAGTTACGCTGGACCGTCAGCTGCGCGGCAATCCGTTTATTACTCCGATCGATGAGCCTGTGATGGTTGCAGCTGCGGAAGCTTACGAGGATGCCTATGGCGTATGGCCGGTGTACACCCGAAGCGGAGGATCGATACCGATCGTCGAAGTGTTGGGACGCGTGCTTGATGCCCCCGTTGTTCTGCTCGGCTTTGGCTTGCCTGGCGAAAACCTGCATGCGCCCAACGAGCATTTCCATTTGGCCAATTGGGATAAAGGAACAGAAACGATCAGCCGCTTTTGGTTGAAGCTTGCCGCACAGAATAACTAAGCATGGAGGATTGAGCCGCCCTATGAGCACATCAAATTTATCCCTCCGCGACGCCAACTTGGAAGATCTCGCGGAAATCGTACGCATCTATAATTCAACAGTCGCAGGGCGCATGGTTACCGCCGATACGGAGCCGGTTACGCCAGCAAGCCGCGAAGGCTGGTTTCACGAACACTCCGCCGATTTCCGGCCGCTATGGGTACTGGAAAACGGCAGCGGAATATGCGGTTGGCTTAGTTTTCAATCCTTCTATGGCCGTCCGGCCTATAATGGTACGGCGGAAATCAGCATTTATATCGACGAAGCATCCCGCGGCCAAGGGATTGGCCGATACCTTATGGAGCAAGCTTTAGCTGCTTGTCCAAAGCTAGGTCTTAAAACGGTGCTTGGCTTTATTTTCGGCCACAATGAACCAAGTTTACGGCTTTTCCGTAAATTCGGCTTCGCAAATTGGGCGCATCTGCCGGGAATTGCCGAGCTGGACGGCATCGAACGAGACCTTATTATTCTTGGAAAACGGGTAGGTTAAAGTACAATAACAAATAGCGCTTCTCCCGCTTGCTAACGATCCTGTATCGCAGCTTAGACGGGAAAAGCGCTATTTCACATTCAAGCTTTGCAGATCCGTTTAATTTTTGTCCACAACCGCCTCAACCTCGATCTCAATCATCAATGCAGGATCAATCAAAGCTTTCACTTCGACCATCGTCGCCACTGGCTGCACATCACGGAAATATTCCCCATGCGCCCTGCCGAACTCTTCCCACAGCGAAATATCCGTTACATACATACGGGTACGTATTACATCCGACATCCGGGCACCGAGCTCCGCAAGTGCTTGCTCGATCGTCTGAAGCACAAATCGCGCTTGCCCGTAGGCGTCGCCGGCGCCAACCACCTCGCCATCCTTCATCGCCGTCGTTCCCGCTACCTCAATGCGGTCTCCTACCCGAATCGCCCGGCAATAACCGACAGTCGGCTCCCAAGGTGAGCCTGTGAATACTCTCGTTCGACTCATAAATCAGTCAACTCCCCATTTTTATACATAAGATGCTAGTTTCGCGCGCAAGCCTTCCGTCACCGGCAGTAGAGGCAGCCGTAGGGTACCGGATTCAATGATCCCTTGCTGCTCCAGCAGCCATTTGATGGGAGCGGGGTTCGGCTCTTGGAATAAAAGGCGGATCAGTGGAAGCAATTCTTCAAAAGTCTCCCTGCTTTTCTCGTACTGTCCAGCCAGAAAGTGACGGTAAAACGCAACAAACCGCTCTGTCTCCACATTCGCCGAGGCGCTCATGACACCTCTGGCTCCCGATTGAAGAGCCTCAAAAAGCAGTGAATCTTCACCGCATAATACCGGCTTCGAGCCCAACCGGCTAAGCTCAGCAACCAACTGCGTGTTCGGCGTGCTGTCTTTCATCCCAATCACTCCCTCAAGCTCGAGGATCGCTCTTACGGTATCAAGCTCTAGCTTCACTCCTGTGCGGTGCGGGACTTCATATAAAATCACCGGCAGGCCAACGCTTGCTACCCGGCGAAAATGCTCAATAATGCCTTGCTGGCTTGGCTTATTATAATACGGCACCACGACCAAAGCTGCATCAGCGCCCAGTTTCCCCGCTTGCTCCGTTCTGCGCACCGTCGACAGCGTATCATTCGTACCCGTACCTACGACAAGGGGAACACTTACATTCGAAGCCTCTCTGGCAGCCTGTGCCGCCGCAAACAAAACGCCAAGCTCCTCACTCAGAATCGTCGGCGATTCTCCCGTCGTCCCGTTCACGACCAGTCCATCCACCTCATCCTGAAACAAGTTATAGGCTTGATTATAGAAAGACGCTGCATCCACCTCGCCTCCTTCATCGAAAGGTGTAACAATGGGTACATAAACGCCATTCAAATCTCTTTCTTTTAACATTTGTGCCATCTCCCCGCTAGTTTTATGATGTACATACACTTTAGCATGGAACATCACATCACAGTTAGCTATAATAAATGATAATACTCATCAATATTTTTGATAAAAGTGAGGGGGACTCTCATGGACTTAACGTACTTCCGGACCTTTCGGGAGGTTGCCCGCAGAAAGAGCTTTACAAAAGCTGCAGAAGAATTAGGGTATGCACAGTCTAGCATTACGATGCAAATTCAGAAGCTGGAGCGCGAATATGGCGTCTCTCTCTTTGAAAGGTATGGCCGGCAGCTGCGGTTAACCCTACCAGGCGAAAGCCTGCTGAAGCTGGCCGTCCAAATGCTCGATCTCTATGACCAGTCCAAAGAAATCGTTGCGAGCCAAGTCACGGGAACATTGACGATAGGAACGATAAACTCGCTTGCAGCCTATTATTTGCCTCCATTTTTACAAGCGCTCAAACAGCTTTATCCCGGTCTTAATATCCATCTTTATCCTGACAGCGAAGCTTCCCTCATAACGAAAGTCAGAGAAGGCGACTATGATTTGGGCTTATTGCTGGATCGCTACCCGGCCGACCCTCTCTTGACGTGCACTACAATCAAAGAAGAGCCTCTAGTACTTGTAGCGCCTTTGGCTCACCCGCTTACACACCTGGAACGCATACAGCTATCCGACTTTCAAGAAACGGAATTTATCGTAACGGAAGAAAGCTGCATCTATCGAGGCATGTTTGAAAAATTGCTCAAAGATCACACCATCCCGCTTCACATCGGCTTCGAGCTTGGAAATCTAGAAGCGATTAAACAATGCGTCATGAACGGGCTCGGCATCGCCCTGCTGCCACGAATCGCCGTTCAAAGTGAGCTCGAACAGAACAAACTGGCGTCGCTTCCCTTCTCGCACGAAGACTTAACTTTAGATATTCAACTGCTGCTTCATCCCAAAAAGTGGATCTCTCAGCCGCTGCAAGCCTTTATTGGGCTGTTGACCAAGGGGAGCGTATAGTTTCTGTATCCGTTAGCGCAATTTCGAGCCTCATGCAAAAAAAGCCCTCCTTTTCAAAAAGGTAGGGCTTCTTTCCTGTTTGCTTATATGCGGATGTCGAGATTGCTTCCCAAATGCGGCGCCGCCGATGCGGTAACCAACTGCTGGGATTTCGCAAAATCCTGTACGAGCGTACTGGCTGAAGCTGATTGCATATCGCTCGCTTTGCTAAGCAGTTGAATGCCAACCGCCTGCTTCAAAGCGTCTCCGCCGCTAATGGCATTAAAGACACTGCTGCTGATATTCATATAGCGCTCCTCCTCTCATCGTTCGGTAGCTGGCGAGCATTCGGCCATAGCCGGTTAGCCCCTGTAGCTTTGCGTCTGCCGCTTTCGCGTCATTTGCCGGTTCGCAGATGTTAGGCTGTACCTAGCACACTTCCAGTATAGGTTTTGCTTGCGCAATTCGTCAATCTTCGATTCGTTTCTACACGCCAAACGCTGCAGGATTCTCTCTCCAAGAACGCAGCAAGGCCATATCTTCCTCTTTGATTGCACCCTTCTCCAGCGCCACTTCAAGCAGTGCAGCGTAGTTGGAAAGCGTGTGAAGAGGCATGTCCGCCGCTTGGAACGCATCCGTCGCCTTGTCCAATTGATAGGAGAAAATCGCCAGCACGCCTAGAGCTTCCGCTCCCGCATCTTTGACAGCGATGGCCGCTTTCAAAGAGCTTCCTCCTGTGGAGATCAGATCCTCGATGACGATGACCTTTTGCCCTGGTTGCACAGAACCTTCGATCAGGTTCTCTTTGCCATGGCCTTTGGCTTTATCCCGAATATAAATCATCGGGAGACCCAGCTTCTGCGCGACCCATGCCGCATGAGGGATGCCGGCTGTTGCTGTGCCGGCTACGACCTCGGCGTCCGGAAATTTCGCTTGAATCAAGCTGACGAAGCCGTCAGCGATGACTTCGCGAATGGCCGGGTGCGACATGGTCAGACGGTTATCGCAATAGATCGGCGATTTCAAACCCGATGTCCATGTAAAAGGCTGCTGCGGTCTAAGCGCTACCGCACCGATTTCTAAGAGAGAAGCAGCAACGTGCTTCGCAATCGTTTCAAGCTGTTGACTCACGTTCTTCCACCGTTCCTTCCGTTGTTAGGTGCTACAGGATGGAATCGATAATCGATTCCATCGCAGCCCTTGGATCCGCCGCGCCAGTGATTGGTCTGCCGATCACGACGTAGTCCGTTCCCTGAGCGAAAGCCTCGGCCGGCGTCATGATGCGCGACTGGTCGCCCACATCCGCTCCCGCAGGGCGGATGCCCGGCGTCACGGTGACGAATCCGTCGCCGCACGCCGCCTTAATCGCGGTCACCTCCAAAGGTGACGCGACGACGCCCTGCAGCCCCGCGGCATGCGCCAAGCGGGCATAGCGAATGACGGCTTGCTCAACCGTTCCGGTCAAGCCGATTTCCTCATTCAGCACCGCTTGCGAGGTGCTGGTGAGCTGCGTCACGCCGATGACGATCGGACGTGCAGCGCCTGCGGCTAGCCCCTTGTCAACGCCTTCCAAGGCGGCTTCCATCATGTCCTTGCCTCCGGCGGCATGAACATTGAACACATCAACCCCCAGGCGCGTTACGCTTTCCGCGCCGCCTTTGACGGTGTTCGGGATATCATGCATCTTCACGTCAAGGAACACCTTATACCCGCGATCTTTCAAGCTCGCGACGAAGCCGGGACCTGCAGCATAGAACAGCTGCATGCCCACCTTCACGTAGCAAGGAATCCCTTCGAGCTGCTTCAGCAGCCCTTCGGCACTTGCGGCATTGGGATAATCGAGCGCCACCATAATGCGTCCGGCAACGTCCGTACGTGTAATTACTGACAAGTCCGCCACCTCTTCCTTAGACATGAACCGGCATAGCGCGTGAAGAGAAATTGATAGCTTCAAGCATATTAACGAGCGCTCTTACCGTATCCAAAGATGTCATACAAACCACGCCGTTCTCGACCGCTTCACGGCGAATACGGAATCCGTCGCGCTCTGGCGTTTTGCCTTTGGTCAGCGTATTTACGACGAACTGCGCGTCTCCGCTGCGGATCAGATCCAAGATATTAGGCGAGCCTTCGCTTAGCTTGTGTACCGTTGTTACCGGCAGACCGGCTTCTTCGATGGCTGTCGCCGTTCCGCCCGTTGCGATGATTTTATAGCCAAGACGGTAGAAGCCTTTTAAAATGTCAATCGCTTCTTCTTTGTCTTTGTCAGCGACGGTAACTACGACTGAACCGGCGGATGGAATTTTCATGCCTGCACCGATTAACCCTTTGTAGAGCGCCTTAGCAAAGTTCGTATCGCGGCCCATAACCTCGCCTGTCGACTTCATTTCAGGTCCGAGCGTTGTGTCTACACGGCGAAGCTTCGCAAAGGAGAAGACAGGCACTTTAACCGAAACATAGCTATCTTCCGGCCATAGACCGCTTTTGTAACCCATATCAGCAAGCTTTTGTCCCATAATGACGCGGGTTGCCACGTTAGCCATCGGGATGTTCGTTACTTTGCTTAAGAATGGCACCGTTCTGGAAGAACGCGGGTTAACCTCGATAACATACACTTGTTCGTTGTGGATAACGAACTGGATGTTCACCAAGCCGACGACGTTCAGTTCAAGACCGATTTTGGTTGTAATCTCGATAATTTGCGCTTTAATCGCATCCGAGATCGATTGCGGCGGATACACGGCGATGGAATCGCCGGAGTGAACCCCTGCGCGCTCAACGTGCTCCATGATGCCAGGGATCAGAACGGTTTCTCTATCGCAAATGGCGTCAACCTCTACTTCTTTACCAAGCATGTAGCGGTCGATTAGAACCGGGTGCTCAGGGTTGATCTTCACCGCATATTCCATGTAGTTCAACAATTCTTCATCGGAGTAGACGATTTCCATCGCACGTCCGCCTAGAACGTAGGAAGGTCGAACGATGACCGGATAACCGAACTTCGCTGCAGTACCAACCGCATCATTGACCGATGTTACTGTACCGCCAGGAGGCTGTGCAATGGAAAGCTTGCTTAGCAAAGCTTCGAATTTCTTGCGATCTTCAGCGGTGTCGATGCTTTCCAGATCGGAGCCCAGAATGCGAACGCCTGCTTTGTGCAGAGGAGCAGCCAGATTGATCGCTGTTTGTCCGCCGAACTGTACGATAACGCCGATTGGGTTTTCGCGCTCGATTACGTTCATGACATCCTCGAAGAACAATGGCTCGAAGTACAAACGATCGGATGTATTGAAGTCAGTGGAAACTGTCTCCGGGTTGTTGTTAATAATAACGGCTTCGTAACCGGCAGCTTGAATCGCCCATACCGCGTGAACGGTTGAGTAGTCGAACTCGATGCCTTGACCGATACGGATTGGACCGGAGCCAAGCACAACGACTTTCTCTTTGGCGGATTCCGTTACTTCATCTTCTTGCTCATAAGTTGAATAGTAGTATGGCGTTGAAGCTTCGAACTCCGCTGCGCAAGTATCAACCATTTTGTAGACCGGCTTGATGTTCATCTTCAAGCGATACGCTCTTACTTCAGCTTCGTTAATGAATGTCGTGCAGCCAGCAAGCGTACGAATTTCAGCAACTGCGCGGTCGGTAAAACCTTTACGCTTAATTTCGAAAAGCAGGTCAGCCGTCAGTTCACTCGCTGCGATTTCTTTCTCGAACTTGATCAGGCCTTCCAGCTTGTTCAAGAACCACCAGTCAATTTTCGTCAAATTTTGCAATTGTTCTACGGTATAGCCTCTGCGGTAAGCTTCCGCTAGTAAGAACAAGCGCTCATCGTCAGGCTTTTGCAGGCGGAATTCCAATGTTTCCGTATCCAGAAGGTCCGTTTCTTTCAGGAACAAACGGTGTACGCCGATTTCCAGCGAGCGGACAGCTTTATGAATGGACTCTTCGAACGTACGGCCAATAGCCATTACTTCGCCGGTCGCTTTCATTTGTGTCCCCAACTTGCGGTTGGCAGCTGTAAATTTATCGAACGGCCAGCGCGGAATTTTGGATACGATATAGTCAAGTGCAGGCTCGAAGCATGCATACGTTTGACCCGTTACCGGATTGACAAGCTCATCTAGTGTATAGCCGATCGCGATTTTAGCCGCCATTTTGGCAATCGGATAGCCCGTCGCTTTGGATGCAAGCGCCGAAGAGCGGCTTACGCGCGGGTTAACTTCAATGACATAATATTGGAAGCTGTGCGGATCAAGCGCATATTGTACGTTACAACCGCCTTCGATGTTCAAAGCGCGGATAATTTTCAGAGAAGCGGAGCGAAGCATTTGATATTCGCGGTCCGACAGCGTTTGGCTTGGCGCTACAACGATACTGTCTCCCGTATGTACGCCTACTGGATCAAAGTTCTCCATGTTACAAACGACGATACAGTTGTCGTTCGCGTCGCGCATAACCTCATACTCGACTTCTTTCATGCCCGCAATACTGCGTTCAACGAGACATTGGCCGATTGGACTGTAACGAATTCCGGAAGCTACGATTTCCGTCAGCTCTTCCATCGTGTTACAAATACCGCCGCCGGTACCACCCAATGTGTAAGCAGGGCGAACGATGATCGGGAAGCCGATTTCGTTAGCAAAATCGACAGCCTGAGCTACCGTTGTTACGATAACGCTATCCGGTACCGGCTGCTCCAATTCTCTCATCAAGTCTCTGAAAAGGTCGCGGTCTTCCGCTTTCTCAATCGCCGTCAGCTGAGTTCCCAGCAGCTTCACGTTCTCGCTCTCCAGAACTCCGGCGCGAGCCAGTTCTACCGCCATGTTAAGACCCGTTTGACCGCCCAGTGTCGGAAGCAAGCCGTCCGGACGTTCTTGACGAATGATTTGTGTTACGAATTCAAGCGTAATCGGTTCGATATATACTTTATCCGCCATGTTCGTATCCGTCATGATCGTAGCCGGGTTGGAGTTGATCAGGATAACTTCCATGCCTTCTTCTTTCAATGCTTGGCAAGCTTGCGTTCCCGCGTAGTCGAATTCCGCAGCCTGACCGATAACGATCGGGCCGGAACCGATCACGAGGATTTTTTTGAGTGTATTATTTTTTGGCATATTGCAGTTCCTCCTTACTTACAGATGACGATGCCGCGGACGCTTTCCACTGTGCAAGCATTTGCGCTTGGCGCGGCTGCTGCGGATTATCGCGTTTGTGCTGACGAATCAGCGAGATGAAATCATCGAACAGGTAGCTGGAGTCAAAAGGTCCAGGCGCTGCTTCCGGGTGGTATTGAACCGAAAACGCAGGGTATTCCTTATGTTTCAAGCCTTCGATTGTACGGTCGTTATTATTAATGTGCGTCACTTCAAGATCAGTTCCTGCGACGGACTCCTCTTTAACCGTGTAGCCATGGTTTTGCGATGTAATGTAGCAGCGTCCGGAAGCGAGATCTTTAACCGGGTGGTTGCCGCCGCGGTGGCCGAATTTCAATTTATCCGTGTCCGCACCGCAAGCGAGTGCGAACAACTGGTGGCCCAAGCAAATGCCGAAGAGCGGGATATCGCCCAGCAGGCCTTTGATCATTTCGACAGCGTGAGGAACGTCTTTCGGATCCCCAGGGCCGTTGGACAGCAGGACGCCGTCCGGTGCAAGGCGGCGAATTTGTTCCGCAGTTGCGTCTTGAGGCACAACGACAACGTCACAGTCGCGTTTGCTCAGATCGCGGATGATTCCGCTTTTTGCTCCGAAGTCAACGAGCACGATACGCTCTTTGTGACCAGGCGCGCCGTAAACACTTTTCGTGGAGACACGGGCAACTTGATCCGTCATGAGGGAAGTTCCTCTCAGGATTTCAGTCAGCTCTGCAACGGATTTATTGGATGTAGTCAGCAAGCTTTTCATAACGCCGTGATGGCGGATTTTACGAGTCAGCATGCGCGTATCGATGCCGCTGATGCCTACGATGCCATATTCCTTGAGCAGGCTGCCAAGCGTGTATTGCGCTCTCCAGTTGCTCGGAACTTCTTCATGCTCACGAACGACAAAGCCATGAATGAATGGGCGTACGGATTCAAAATCATCGCGAATCACACCGTAGTTCCCCACTAACGGATAAGTCATCGTCACGATTTGACCGCAGTAGGAAGGGTCCGAAAGAACCTCTTGATACCCTGTAATCCCCGTGTTAAATACAACCTCGCCGACGGACTCCCCTTCACTACCGAACGATTTTCCTGTAAAAAGCGTGCCGTCTTCCAGCAACAATCTTGCCTGCATGTATGTTCAGCTCCTTCACTATTGTCAGGCGATTCTCACGAATCGCGGATGTCCTGCTTGCATCTTATGAATGTCTCGCTCGCATAGACTTGCATAAAAAATTATCAGTTTGTATAAATATACACGAAAATAAGTTCCCCGTACAGATCGTTCTTGTCGTTTTTATGAATAAACGATTTTACCAGAGGCGATCGTGACGACCGGCCAGCCCTTCAGCTTCCATCCGATAAACGGTGTGTTTTTGCTGCGTGAAACGATCTCTTCTTTGATAACCTCGCGTTCGGTTTCCAGATCTACGATCGTAATGTCCGCTACGCTTCCTACATTCAAAGTTCCGTATGGAAGTCCGAATACTTCAGCAGGTTTTTTCGTCATTCGATCGACCAGGAAGCCCAGCGTCCATTGGCCTGTCAGAACAAATTTTGTATACAGCAGGTTGAAGGCTGTTTCAAAGCCAAGAATTCCGAACGGCGCAAGCATCATGCCTTTCGCTTTCTCCTCTTCCGAATGCGGGGCATGGTCCGTTACGATAATGTCGATCGTCCCGTCTTCCAGACCTTCGATGACAGCTTGCACATCGCGCGGCGTACGCAGCGGCGGGTTCATCTTCCAGTTGGCGTCAAGCCCCGGAATGTCTTCATCCGACAGCACCAAGTGATGCGGGCATACTTCTGCTGTCACTTTGATTCCGAACTGCTTCGCATGACGGATCAGGCGAACCGATTGCTCTGTGGATACGTGGCACACGTGGTAGTGAACCCCGGTCGCTTCAGCCAGCAGCACATCGCGCCCTACATGAATCGCCTCGGATTCGTTCGGAATGCCTTTGAGTCCGTGCTTCTTCGCGAAGGAGCCTTCGCTGACCGGCGCTCCGACAACTAGCGTATCATCCTCGCAGTGAGCGATGATCGGCATGCCGATGGATGCAGCCAGCGTCATGGCATCCTTCATCATTTGCGCGCTTTGCACGCCTACGCCGTCATCCGTGTAGCCGATAACACCGGCTTCTTTCAGCGCTGCAAAGTCGGTCAAATCGCGGCCAAGCTCATTCTTCGTAATCGTGCCGTATGGAAGGACGCGAACGACGCCTTCTGCAGCCGCTTTATCCAATATGTACTTCACCGTATCCACGGTGTCGATAACCGGTCTTGTATTCGGCATGCAGGCAATCGTTGTAAAACCGCCTCTTGCCGCGGAACGCGTGCCCGTCGCAATATTTTCCTTATGTTCAAAGCCAGGCTCTCTCAAGTGAACATGCATGTCGATAAAGCCTGGCGCTACCAGTTTGCCTGCCGCATCGATCACTTCATGACCTTCCGTTTGCGGAGCTGAACCGCCATCTGCGTCCAGAACCTGGGCAATTTTATCATTTTCCACAAAGATGTGTTTCTTCGCTTGTACATTATTTGCGTCAACTGTAAGTCCGTTTAGAATCCAAATGCCCATTGTGATGAAATCCCCCTGTTTTATGATAAAGCTCGTTCAATGACGGCCATGCGAATCGGAACGCCGTGAGCAATTTGCGTGAAAATTTTCGATTTTTCATGTTCGACCAGTGCATCGTCCAGTTCCACGTTGCGGTTGACCGGAGCAGGATGCATGATGATCGCGTGTGGCGCCATGCGGCTTGCGCGCTCTATCGTCAGACCGTACTGTTCGCGGTATTCTTCGGCCGAGCGCAGCAGTCCTGAGTTGTGGCGTTCCAGCTGTACGCGCAGCATCATCACGACGTCTGCTTTCAGCGCTTCGTCGAAGGACACATACGGCGCGAACTCTGCGAGCTCCGGAGCCTGCATGCTGGCCGGCGCGCAGAACTGCACTTTGGCGCCAAGTTCGAGCAAGCCCCACAGGTTGGAGCGCGCCACCCGGCTGTGCAGGATGTCGCCGACGATGGAGACGGTCAGCCCTTTGATGGCGCCGAACTGCTTGCGCATCGTGTAGAAGTCGAGCAGCGCCTGCGTCGGATGCTCATTGTTGCCGTCACCCGCGTTGATCAGCGGGATTTGGATGTGCTCGGCGAGCTCTTGGAGCACGCCATTGGGCTTCAAGCGGATGACACCTGCGTCGATGCCCATAGACTCCAGCGTGCGGACCGTGTCGTAGATCGACTCGCCTTTCTGTACGCTTGACTCCGCAGCAGAGAAATTAAGCACTTCCGCACCTAGACGCTTTTGCGCCATTTCGAAGGAAAACCGGGTTCTAGTACTATTTTCAAAAAATAAGTTGGAAACGAATTTGCCTTGGAATTGATTCGTCACTTTCGCAGGATACTGCTCCCAATGTGCCGCCCGGTCCAGGATGCTCATGATTTCCCCTGAGCTAACCCCTTTCAATCCCAGAAAATGCTTTGTTTGTGCACTCACTATGCTCACTCCTGTTTCCCCCTCTGTTGAAATATGATGACGCCGTCTTTCTCGTCGATTTCCGTTAGCAGCACTTCAATGCTTTCACTTTTGGAGGTAGGTACGTTCTTTCCTACATAATCAGGGCGAATCGGCAGCTCGCGATGCCCTCTGTCCACAAGCACGGCCAATTGAATCATTTGCGGCCTGCCCAAGTCGATTAAGGCATCCATCGCTGCCCGCACGGTCCGCCCTGTAAAAAGGACATCATCGAAAAGGATGATTTTGCGGTCTTGAATTTGGATGCGTCCGCCTTCTTGGACGTTTAGGGCGGATTTCACTTTAACCCGGTCGTCCCGATAGGAAGTGATATCAATCTCACCGACAGGAACCGGAATTCCTTCAATTTCTAAAATCCGTTCAGCGACTCGCTTCGCTAAATAAATGCCTCGGGTCCGAATCCCAATCAGGGTGCAATTTTCTACACCTTTATTCTTTTCAAGTATCTCATGCGCAATCCGTGTAAGAGCACGACGAATTCCCATTTCGTCAATAATCGTGTGTTCGGCTGCATCGTTCATTTGAATCGCCTCCTAAGCGTAGGAAAACTTGCAACGTAAGCTTTGGCTGAGTTTGGCCGAGTTGAGATATGCCAAAAAACTCCTTGCCCAATTTGGCAAGGAGTTAGCGTGCATAAAGATACAGAGCGGGGCATAAGGATGCGCACATCCCCAAGCTTGTTCATAAACCGAATCCGCGACCCGGTCTATCCCGTCTTTTCTCATCGACTACCTTGCCAGCCTCTCTGGACTGTTTTTAAAGGTACATATGTAATTAAAAGCATTATGCCACTTTCGACAAGACCTGTCAATATGCATAACGCTGAATTTTTGAGCAGATGATTTCCTATGTGTTATAATTTACATATTAAATAGGATTCCGCTTTGTTATGAAACTCTAAGGAGGAAAACATGTTCAAACTGTTCAAGCTTTTGAAACCGTACAGAATTTCAGTTGCTGCTATCATTACGCTAATGCTTCTGCAGTCGCTGGCCCAATTGTATCTCCCCACTTTGCTCTCGGACATCGTCGATGTCGGAGTCTTGAAAGGAGATGTTGCTTACATTCTCCGTTTTGGGGTTTATATGCTTTTAGTCGCTATGGGCGCAATGGGCTGTGTCATTATAGCAAGCTACTTGCTGGCCCGGACGGCCACCGGATTCGGCAGAGATTTGCGCGGCAAGCTTTTCAGCCATGTCGAAAGCTTTTCGTTGCATGAATTTGACAAGCTCGGCACCTCATCTCTGATCACAAGAACGACGAACGACATCGCGCAAGTCCAGCAGGTGATCGTTATGATGCGGATGTTTATCGGCGCGCCGACGATGCTGATTGGCGGTGTGATTATGGCCACCTACAAAGATGCCCATCTGGCGATTGTCCTGATCTCCGTTATCCCGATTCTTGCGCTGGCGATCATAGGCATCATGCTCAAAGGGCTCCCGCTTTTTAAATTGCTGCAAGTGAAAATCGACGGCATCAACCTCGTGCTTCGCGAGCATTTAACCGGCATTCGGGTCATTCGCGCTTTTAACCGTTCCGGACATGAAAAACAGAAATTTGAGAAAGCGAACCTCGATTACACTCAAACGGCCATCAAAGTAAACACCATTATGGCGACCATGATGCCGGTGATGATGCTCGTCTTTAACTTGGGCATTGTCGTCATCCTTTGGTATGGCGGAGTGCGGATCGACGATAACAAAATGATGATTGGCGATTTGATGGCTTTCATCCAATATGCGATGCAGATTATGTTCTCGATGTTCATGATGACGATGATCTTCATGATGATTCCTAGAGCATCCGCCTCTTCCGTGCGTATTCATGAAGTCCTATCCATGAACTCTACGATTCATGATGCCAATGAGGCAAAAAGCCTTTCTTCGAATCAAGCTGCGATCGAATTTAAGAATGTGACGTTCAGCTATCCTGGCGCTGAACAGCCGGCGATTCGGGACATATCCTTCCGGGCGGAGCCCGGTGAAGTAACAGCCATCATCGGAGGCACAGGCTCCGGCAAAACGACGCTGCTTAATTTGCTTTTACGCTTTTACGATATAAACGCAGGCAGCATTACGGTTGGTGGCCTTCCCTTGTCTGCTCTGAAGCTGGAAAGCCTCCGGCAGCATATCGGTTACGTGCCGCAAAAAGCAGCGTTATTCTCCGGAACCGTTGCCGATAACATCCGATTCGGACATGAGACGGCGTCGGACGAGGAGATCCGCCAGGCGGCAGCGACTGCCCAAGCGGCAGATTTCATTGCCGAGCTGAAAGACGGTTATGCATCGATTCTCGCCCAAGGCGGAACGAATTTATCGGGCGGTCAGAAGCAGCGGCTCGCCATTGCCCGGGCGCTCGCCCGCAAACCGGAGATCTATGTGTTCGACGATAGCTTCTCCGCGCTTGACTTCAAAACCGATGCCAAGCTGAGAGCAGCGCTTAAAGTGGAGACGGAACAAGCGACGAAGATCATCGTAGCCCAGCGCGTCAGCACCATTATGGACGCCAACCGGATCATCGTTTTGGAAGACGGGCGTATTGCAGGGATCGGCACGCATGCCGAACTGATGAGCACCTGCAGCGTATATCAAGAAATTGTGGCTTCCCAGCTGTCAGAGGAGGAAATTGCATGAGTGAACAATCGAAAAAGCAGCCCCCTTCTTCCTCGCAAGGAGTTAATCCGGCTCATTTTGGCCGTGGAGGCATGGGGGCAATGGGCAGGCCGGTTCAAAAAGCGAAAGATTTCAAAGGGACATTGCGCCGCCTTTTCAGCTATATGAAGCCGTTCCGGGTATCCATCTATTTTGTTATTGCGGCTGCAATCCTGAGTACGGTATTCAGCATCATCAGTCCCAAACTCATGGGGAACGCAACGACAAAGCTGTATGAAGGCTCCATGGCCAAGCTGAAAGGCGTAGCCGGCGCCAAAATCGATTTCGATGCGCTCCTTCAGATCGTTTTAATTCTCGCTGCGCTTTATGTATTCAGTGCTGTATTAACATTTATCCAACAGAGGATCATGGTTGGCGTCACTCAGAAAATCGTGTTTAATCTTCGTAAAGATATTAGCGAAAAACTGACCCGGGTCCCTCTTTCCTTTTTTGACACGCGCAGTCACGGGGATATGATGAGCCGTGCCACGAACGACGTGGATACGATCTCGTCCACCATGCAGCAGAGCTTGACGCAGTTGATCACCTCGATCGTAACGCTGCTGGGGATCATCATCATGATGCTGACCATCAGCCCTTTGCTCACACTTGCTACCATCATTACTTTGCCTTTAAGTATTTGGGGGACGAAGCTCATTGCTTCACGGTCTCAAAAGTATTTCAAAGGACAACAGCAAACGCTTGGCGAGCTAAACGGCCACGTCGAAGAGATGTATACCGGACATACCATAGTCAAAGCTTTCGGACGCGAGCACAAATCAATCGAGAAGTTCAATGAAATTAATAACCGGTTATATCACTCCGGCTGGAAGGCGCAATTCATTTCCGGGATGATTTTTCCCCTCATGTCGTTTATCGGCAATATCGGTTATGTGCTTGTCAGCGTTATCGGGGGGATCATGGTTACGCATGGCGCGATCAAAATCGGCGATATTTTGGCGTTCATTCAATACTCCGGACAATTTGGAATGCCGATCACACAGGTTGCCAACATCGCGAACATTATTCAGTCCACAATCGCAGCCGCGGAGCGAATCTTCGAGCTTTTGGATGAGCCTGAGGAAGTATTGGAAGAGGCATCCGGCAAAGCTTTATCCAACGTGAGCGGGCATGTGCAATTTAAAGACGTCGCTTTCTCCTACAAAGCGGATACGCCGCTTATCGAGCATATGAATATTGAGGTCAAACCGGGACAAACGGTAGCTATTGTCGGCCCGACCGGTGCGGGCAAAACGACGATCGTCAATCTGCTGATGCGCTTCTATGAATTGCAAAGCGGGACGATTTCCATCGACGGCATCGATTCACGCCGTATGTCCCGCAGCGATCTTCGCGGACTTTTCGGGATGGTTCTGCAAGACACTTGGCTGTTCAACGGGACGATTCGCGATAATATTGCTTACGGCCGGGAGGGCGCATCCGATGAAGATATTGTGAGCGCGGCGCGGGCGGCTTACGCGGATCATTTCATTCGAACGCTGCCGGACGGTTACGACACGGTGCTGAATGAAGAAGCCTCCAACCTCTCTCACGGACAGAAGCAGCTGCTGACTATTGCCCGGGCAATTCTCGCGGATCCTGCGATCCTGATTCTCGATGAGGCGACCAGCTCCGTAGATACTCGGACGGAAGTTTCCATTCAGAGAGCGATGAACAATCTGATGGAGAATCGCACGAGCTTTGTCATTGCGCATCGTCTATCTACTATTCGGGATGCCGATCTCATTCTTGTCATGAATCATGGCACTGTCATTGAACAAGGAACGCACGAACAGCTCATCTCGCAGCATGGCTTCTATGCCGACCTTTACAACAGCCAATTCGCCTCAAATGCCGTTTCATAATCAGAGGACTGCGTACCGAGTTCATCGGGCTCCTTACGCAGTCCTTTTCACCTCGTCCCCTATCTGCTAATATAGGAGAGTCAGTTTAATTTTGAAGGAGATGTCACCACATGAGCGAAATGAATACGCTAGAAATCATTCAGTTTATTAAAGAAAGCAAGAAAAAAACACCTGTGAAAGTATATGTAAAAGGAAACCTTGACGGCATTAACTTCGGAGAAGGCAGCCAATCCTTCATTTCCGGCGGCAGCGGCGTCGTATTTGGCGAGTGGAGCGAAATCTCCCCTGTGCTGGAAGCTAACAAAGAGCAAATCGCTGATTATGTGGTTGAATCAGACCGCCGCAACTCCGCGATCCCTATGCTTGACCTGAAAGGCATCAACGCCCGTATCGAGCCAGGCGCGGTTATTCGCGATAAAGTACATATCGGAGACAATGCCGTTATTATGATGGGCGCGCTTATCAACATCGGCGCATCCGTAGGCGACGGCACGATGATCGACATGAACGCGGTTCTTGGCGGCAGAGCGCAAGTCGGCAAAATGTGTCACATCGGAGCCGGAGCTGTTGTTGCCGGCGTCATCGAGCCTCCTTCCGCACAACCATGCGTAATCGAGGATGACGTGCTTGTAGGCGCGAACGCAGTGATTTTGGAAGGCGTGCGCATCGGTAAAGGTTCCGTTGTTGCCGCTGGTGCGATCGTTACTCAAGACGTAGAAGAATATACGGTAGTTGCAGGTGCTCCTGCACGTGTGATCAAAAAAGTTGACGACAAAACAAAATCCAAAACAGAAATCTTACAAGATCTTCGTACCCTGTAAGATCATCTGGAGGGAATGCTATGCTTAGCCCTTTCACGCTTTTGCGCCGTGAGCTGCACCAAATCCCGGAGCCTGGCTTCCAGGAATTCAAGACGCAACAGCTGCTTCTGGACAACCTTGCCAAGCTGCCGCAGGATCGGATGACTATCCGTACATGGCGTACAGGCATTCTGGTTTACATCAAAGGAACGAATCCGACCAAACGCTTCGGTTACCGGGCGGACATGGACGGGCTGCCAATCACGGAGGAAACTTCACTTCCGTTTCCTTCGCAGCATCCTGGTTACATGCATGCCTGCGGGCATGATTTCCACATGTCCATCGGCATGGGCGTTGTTGCTCATTTCGCTCAGCAGCCGATGCGGGACGACCTGGTTGTCTTGTTTCAGCCAGCGGAGGAAGGCCCCGGCGGCGCCCTGCCGATGCTTGCAGCGGAAGAGCTGCAGGATTGGAAGCCGGATCAAATGGTGGCTCTCCATATCGCTCCGGAGTACCCGGTGGGCACGATTGCCACACGGCCTGAAATCCTGTTCGCCAATACCTCTGAGCTGTTTATCGACCTCTTAGGCAAAGGCGGACATGCGGCCTACCCGCATCAGGCGAACGATATGATCATCGCGGCGACACAAATGGTTGGCCAGCTGCAGACGATCGTTTCCCGCAATGTGAATCCGCTGGATTCGGCTGTGGTTACTATCGGCAAAATGGAAGCGGGCACGAAGCAGAACATCATCGCCGAAAAAGGCCGCTTGGAAGGTACGATTCGCACCCTTTCCGCCGATTCGATGAACAAGATCAAGAAGCGGATCGAGGCGATCGCAGCCGGTATCGAAAGTTCCTTTGAATGCAAAGTCACGATCGATTACGGCTCCAATTATCGCCAAGTGTTTAATGATCCTGCCCTTACTTCGGAATTTATGGCGTGGCTGCGCACAAACGATCAGGTTCAGCTTGTGGAATGCACGGAAGCCATGACCGGTGAAGACTTCGGCTACTTTCTGGAGCAAATTCCCGGCTTCATGTTCTGGTTAGGGGTAGACACCCCGCACGGCCTGCATAACGCCAAGCTCGACCCGGATGAGCGCGCTATTGATGTCGCGATAGACACAATAACCGCATATTTCAGATATAAAGCCCAGCAGTAATGCAAAAAAACCTCCAAGCCTTGTGAAAGCAGGCTTTGGAGGTTTTTTGCGCAAGTTACAATTTGCTTATAAAGCGTTCTACACGGTTCAGCGACTCTTCCAATACTTCCTGCGAATAGGCGTAAGAAATACGAATAAAGCCTTCCCCGTAGGAAGTAAAAGCATCCCCTGGCACAACGGCGACATGTTCTTCTTCAAGCAGTCTCATCGCGAATTCCTGAGAGGATAGTCCGAATTTTGTAATGGAAGGGAACAGATAGAACGCCCCGTCCGGTTTATCCAGTTCAAACCCCATTGCCAGCAATCGATCATAGACATAGTCTCTGCGAGCTTCATACTCTTTCCGCATCGGCAGCGCATCGTCAATGCCGGCCGTCAAAGCTTCCAGCGCCGCATACTGGCTTACCGAGCTGGCGCAGGTCACATTGTACTGGTGAACCTTAACCATATGCTCCGTAATATTGGCTGGCGCCATTGTAAAGCCAATCCGCCATCCTGTCATCGCATGGGATTTGGACAACCCGTTAATAACAATCGTTTTTTCCCGCAGCTTGCCGATGGTCGCAATAGATTGATGCGATTCCCCGTAGACAAGCTCGCTGTATATCTCATCGGATAAAACAAACAATTCCCGGTCTTGAAGCAGCTGTGCCAAATCGCTCAATTCTTGCTTGCTCAGCACTTGCCCTGTCGGATTGGACGGATAGCACATAATCACGCAGCGCGTTTGATCGGTCAAATAAGGCGCAAGCAGCTCGGCTGTTAGTTTCAAACCATTCTCCCTCGTATCTACATATACGGGAACGCCGCCGGCTAAACGAATCAACGGCTCATACCCCGGATAAATCGGGGCTGGCAGGATGACTTCCGCACCTGGCGTAAGGATCGTTCGGAGCGCAATATCGACAGCTTGGCTGGCCCCCGCTGTCACGATAATTTCATCTGCCGCGCGGTAGGTTTGACCGTATTTCACTTTAACGAAGTGAGACACCGCTTCTCTTAACTCTAATAAGCCCGGATTTTGCGTATACACGGTTTTATTTTCATCCAGCGCCTTTTGTCCCGCTTCAATGATATGGCGCGGCGTCGGAAAGTCCGGCTGTCCAATCGTTAAGGTTAGCGCTCCTGGAATCGTGCTGACCAGATTGGATATTTTGCGAATACCTGAAATTTGAATCTCTTTCACTTGTGGATTAATTAAATGGTCCAAGTGATTCACTCCTCTCCCCAACAAGATGAACCCTAGGATTTTCGTATGGTTTGCAGCAGGTGCTCCATATCGGATGGAATCGGCGCTTCAAACTGCAGCCACTCCCCTGTCCGCGGATGCTCAAAACCAAGAATGGCGGCATGCAGCGCTTGACCGTCCATTAACATGCCTTTGCTTTTGCCGTACATCGGATCGCCGACTAACGGATGTCCGATAAATTTCATGTGTACCCGAATCTGATGCGTTCTCCCCGTTTCCAGCTTAAGCTCCACCAGCGTGAAATCGCCGAACCGCTCCAATACAACAAAGTGGGTCACCGCATGTTTGCTGTTCTTCTCCGTTACGGTATACATCTTGCGATCATGGGAATCGCGCCCGATCGGCGCATCAATGGTCCCTTGATCATGCTGCAAATTCCCATGGACCAACGCGATATATTTGCGATTGACTGTATGAGCCTTCAGCTGCTCGGCCAAACTGGCATGGGCTTTATCATTTTTCGCCGACATGATCAGACCCGAGGTATCCTTGTCGATCCGATGCACAATGCCGGGACGCAGTTCTCCGTTGATGCCCGACAAATCCTTGCAATGATGCATCAATGCATTGACTAGCGTACCTGAATAATGCCCGGGCGCAGGATGTACAACGAGTCCCCGCTGCTTATTGATCACAATGACATCCGCATCCTCGTAAACTACGTTCAGCGGTATGTCTTCTGCGACGAGCTCTACGCCCTGCGGGTCGGGGATTTGGAGCGTTATGACGTCCTGCTCGGACAGCTTATAGTTCGGTTTGATCGTCTTCTCATTGACTTTAACGTGCCCGTCTTTGACCCATTGCTGCACCAAGGTCCGTGACACATCTTCTTCCAATGCTTCGGTAATGAATTTATCGATTCTTTCATTGGCATACTGTTTGTCTACTGTCCATTCCACAACATCATTGGATGAGATCTCAGACGAGGTCTGATTTATGTTCATGTGCCGCTCCCTTTTTCTCTTTTCTCCAAGCAAGAATTGAATCTAAGAAAATGAGGATAACCCCGATTACGATAGCGGAATCAGCAATATTGAAGATCGGATAAATGTAGTAAATGTCCTTACCAAAAAAGCTGAAATCAAAAGTAACCTGCAGGAAATCCACAACTTCCCCAAATAGTGCACGGTCAACAAAGTTGCCGATCGCTCCCCCAAGCAGCAAACTTAGCGCACAAGTTAATAACGTCTTCCGCTCGCGGATCGTCCGGCGCATATACCAAAGGATCCCGATCAATACAAATGTCGTAATCACGATGAAAAACCATCTTTGGTTTTGCAAAATGCCGAAAGCCGCTCCTTTGTTACGATGGGAGGTAATCATGAAGAACTCGCCCAGTACAGAACGTTCTTCCCCGAGCGGAATCCTCTTGACAATGAACCATTTGGATACTTGATCCAAAATAAACACAACAAGCGCATAGAAATAATATTTCATGTTCTTTTCCTCCTAAGCGTTTTGCTTCAGCAAAACTTGCCTCGTACGCATTAACTTCTATCGAAAGCATGGGAGGTCCCTTATTTGCAAGGATTTACCTCACTAAAAACTACTGCCGCTCGGCATTATAACGGTAGGATCAGCTGTAAGAAGGGAGCTGTACGACCTATGAGCCATTTAACCGAGGAACAAACCAAACAATTATATTTGCAATTATTGGAGGAAAAGCTTGATCTCGAAAAACATTTTGCCACGAACGATCATTACGGCTTGTCCAACTCTTTCCGAGACGGTACAGGCGAGCTTTCGATGTACGATAATCATCCTGGCGATGTGGCTACAGAAATTTACGAGCGCGAGAAAGATATATCGCTTAATGAGCATGCCGAATTTCATTTGCAGCAGGTTGATGAAGCCTTAGCTCATATGGAAAAAGGGGATTATGGCCATTGTGTCTTTTGCAAAGCCCCGATTCCTTTTGAGCGTTTGCAGGCCATTCCAACTACGCTCTACTGTCTAGAGCACGTCCCTGATCCTGAACGATCGATCCGAAGACCCGTCGAAGAACAAATTCTGTTTCCGCCTTTTGGCCGGACAAGCTTTGACGAACGCAGCGACGAAACCGAATTTGACGGCGAAGACGCTTGGCAAATCGTCGAAAGCTGGGGGACATCCAACACGCCCGCCTTTGCGGAAGATCCTAACGTTGAAAACTACAATGAAATGTACATTGAAGCTGACGAAAATGAAGGCTACGTGGAATCTTTCGAAAGCTTCGTAGCCACGGATCTATACGGCGAACATGTCACGATCGTGCGCAGCAAGGCTTACCGGAATTACATGCACAGCGATGAAGGCGATCCGTTTCTGGAACCGGAAAAGCGTTCACTCGATGACGAGCTCCTCTAAAAAACAGGACAAACGAGCTTCGCTATCAGCGCAAGCTCGTTTGCTCGTTGATTACTCGTGGTAATGAGCAGCAACCACTTCATTACATCTGACACACAGGGTCGGATGTTCTTTACTTTGCCCAACCTCTGGGGTCACTATCCAGCAGCGTTCGCACTTCTCGCCGTCTGCAACAGCAATGGCAATCGCAATATCCTTCGACTGATAAGCTCCCTCAGGCGCTCCGGTACCAGGTTGATGAACATTTACAGCGGACACGATGAACAATTGATCCAACTGCTCAAGCTGTGTAAGCAAGCCATACGTTGCTTCGTTCGGATACAGGTGTACAGCTGCTCCTAAAGAGTTGCCGATCACTTTCTCTTTGCGCGCTTCTTCCAGAGCTTTCAAAACTTCGTCCCGAACATCCAGGAAGTTGTTCCATTTATTTTCCAATTCCTCGTTGTACAAGCTGGTATCTACTTCCGGCAGCTCAGCCAATTGAACACTGCTTAGCTCCACTCCAGGAATGTACTTCCACACTTCATCCGCTGTATGTGCTAAGATTGGCGAAATCAACTTCGTAACAGCGACTAAAGTAGCATACAAGACCGTCTGGGATGCTTTACGCGCAGCATCTTGCGGGGCATTGGCGTATAAGCGGTCTTTAATAATATCCAAGTAGAACGAGCTCATCTCAACTGCGCAGAAATGATGAATCGTTTGATATACAACGTTGAATTCATAAGCATCATATGCTTTTACAACTTTCTCAATCATACGGTTCAAACGAATCAATGCATAGCGGTCAAGCTCTGACAAACTCGCTGCGGCAACCCGGTCTGTCGCCGGATTGAAATGACTGAGGTTTCCGAGCAGGAAGCGCAGCGTGTTGCGGATTTTACGGTAAACTTCCGTCGTTTGATTCAAAATATTGTCCGAAATCCGGTGGTCGGACTGGTAATCCACGGAGGACACCCAGAGGCGCAAAATATCGGCACCCAGCTTGCCGCACACAACATTAGGATCGATCGTGTTTCCGATCGACTTGGACATTTTGCGTCCTTCGCCGTCGAGTGTGAAACCGTGACTCAGAATGCCTTTGTACGGAGATTGCTCTTTCGTCGCAACGCCTGTAATCAGGGAGGAGTTAAACCAACCACGGTATTGGTCGGAACCTTCCAAATACAGATCTGCCGGCCATTGCAGTTCAGGGCGGGCTTCAAGTACGGCCACGTGGCTGGAACCGGAATCGAACCATACGTCCATGATATCCGTTTCTTTACGGAATTCGCCATGACCGCATTTCGAACAGCAAGTTCCTTCCGGAAGCAGGTCCTTTTCTTCTTTAATGAACCATGAATTCGAGCCTTCTTGCTCAAAAAGCTGAGCGACATGCTCGATCGTTTGCTCGTTCACGAGCGGTTCATTACAGCTGCGGCAGTAGAAGATCGGGATTGGTACGCCCCATGCACGCTGTCTCGAAATACACCAGTCTCCACGATCGGCGATCATGTTGTGCAAGCGGGTTTCTCCCCACTCCGGCGTCCATTTCACTTTTTTGATTTCATCCAGCATCTCTTGTCTGAATTTATCGATGGAAGCGAACCATTGCTCCGTAGCGCGGTAAATAACAGGCTTCTTCGTCCGCCAGTCATGCGCGTACTGATGCTGAATTTCTCCCGCTTTCAGAAGCAAGCCTGATTCCTGCAGCTTCTCGATGATCAGCTTGCCGCCTTTTTCATAGAACAAGCCTTCGAAGCCCGGCGCTTCCGCTGTAAAGTGTCCTTGATCGTCAACCGGACAAAGTACGCCGATGTTGTAGCGCTGACCGATGGCAAAGTCATCTTCCCCGTGTCCTGGAGCCGTGTGTACGCAGCCCGTACCCGCTTCGAGCGTCACATGCTCGCCAACCATCACAAGCGACTCACGGTCATAGAACGGATGCTGACACGTTGCGTATTCAAGATCTTTCCCTTTCACCGTGGACAATACTTCGTAATCGTTCCAACCGATTTCTTTCGCTGCCGCATCTAACAGGCCTTTTGCCAGCACATACTTCTTCCCGTTTGCTTGCACCACAGCATAGTCGAATTCCGGATGCAGGGAGATCCCCAGATTGGCCGGAAGCGTCCATGCTGTCGTCGTCCAGATGACGATGGCCGCATCTTGAGGAAGCTTGTCTTTACCGTCTTTAACCGGGAAGGCTACATAGATCGATGAGGACGTTTTTTCTTTGTACTCGATCTCCGCTTCAGCCAGCGCACTCTCTGACGATGGGGACCAATAAACCGGCTTCAAGCCCTTATAGACGTAGCCTTTTTGGACCATTTTGCCGAATACGCGAATTTGTCCTGCCTCATACTCCGGTTGCAGTGTGATATACGGGTTTTTCCAGTCGCCGCGAATACCCAGACGCTTGAATTGACTTTTCTGCTTCTCTACGGATTGCAGCGCATATTCTTTGCAATATTCACGGAACTCAGGAACCGTCATTTTCTTGCGGTCGACTTTTCCACTGTTCGTGATTACTTGCTCGATCGGCAAGCCGTGCGTATCCCAGCCAGGCACATAAGGTGCATCATAGCCTTGCAGCGTTTTAAAACGAACGATAATATCTTTCAAAACTTTGTTAAGTGCATGCCCGATATGAATATCTCCATTGGCGTATGGAGGACCATCATGCAAAATAAATTTCGTTCTGCCCTTGCGACTCTCCTGCACTTTGGCATAGATGTCTTCGGCATCCCAATGTTCTTGAATTTTCGGCTCCGCTTGAGGCAGGTTCCCTCTCATCGGAAAATCGGTTTGCAATAAATTTAATGTTTTGCCATAATCCATTTCAACCACTCCATTTCTTACCCTTATCCTTTTTATTAACCAGAAAAACAAAAAAAGTCTCTCATCCCCAAAAGGGACGAGAAACTCTGCTCGCGGTACCACCCTCGTTAATAAGCTACCGGAAAGACGCTTGCACAGCGTACCGAACCTCGCTTAATCACTCGATCATGTGTAACGGCATGACCCGGTTCTCTCTACTTGATTCAAGAGACGCTCCTGGGGGATATTCGGCACGCTGCAGAGATTAGGCTCACACCAAGACCCCTAATTCGCTGACACTGCATGAACGTCCTACTCGTTCCAGTCATAGCTTTGTTGAGATACATTTAACAGGAGTATAACGAATTCACTAGACATAGTCAATATGACAGCCGCCTGGCAGCTATCTTCCTATGCTTCTTCCTTCTGATCAAACTGCATGCTCTGCCAGCCTTCATTGTTTAAGAGCTCCAATTGAGCTTCCAGCAGCGTCCGGAAACGCGTCCGGTAAATCGACGCCTGCTTCTTCAACTCCTCAATCTCCAAAGCAACCTTGCGGGAGCGCGTCAAGGATTCGTTAATAATCCGGTCAGCATTCTTCTCGGCTTCCTTCAGAATGAGCTGCGCTTCTTTCTTGGCGTTGTTTCTCACTTCATCCGCCGCCTCTTGCGCAACGATAATCGTTTTGCTTAACGAGTCTTCGATATTCGTGAAATGATCCAGACGCTCCTGCAGTGCCACCGTTTGATTATGTAAGTCTTTATTCTCACGAATCAACGCCTCATAATCCTTAATGACTTGATCGAGGAATTCATTCACTTGATCTTCATCATATCCGCGAAAAGAACGGGAAAATTCCTTATTATGTATATCTAACGGTGTTAATGGCATTCGTGCCCCTCCTTAGCGTCTTGCGCAGCAAAACGCACATCTATACAGAACACTTCGACAGAAAATAAGCAATTCCTGCAAAGTTCGTGGATAATTTATCCACGTTCAAGCGAACTTGCCTATTTTCACACGAATTCTACCTTTTTTCGTTATGCCTTCCACCTCAAGCACCTTGAATCGGCCGAACCCTTGCATAGAGACCATGTCGCCTTCTTTCAGCGGCTTGCTCGGGTCCTCCTCCGGCTTCCAATTGACGCGGCAGCGTCCGGCTTGGATAGGTATGAGCACTTTGGCCCTGCTAAGCCTGAATACATCGCTTACAATACCGTCCATTCGCATGGACGCAACGGACAGCGTAAGCTCGTCCAGCTTCGCGGAGGATAATTCCAACTTATCGAGTGGCAGCAGCTCGGTTTGGACATGCACCTTATGTACTTGGGATAAGTTTAAGTGCAGATAATCCGCAGCATCGCGCGTGACTAAACAGTGACATCCACCCTCAATAACATGAATATCGCCAACCTTGTCCCGCTTCATGCCGAGTCCAAGAATGGCGCCCATGTAATCTCCGTGTTCAAGTACTAGAAATTTGCCGTCTCCGGATGAAACGGAGAGGACAGCCATCTCCATCTCTTCCCCGTCCAAATCGCGGTAATCGGGGGCGATTAACGCCCTCCTGCGTTCAGCAGCCGCGTACCCGCCGTCCAGCCGGCAGTGCACATCCGGATGCCGATTGACCAATGACGTAAGAATAAAGGCTTGTCTGGGATCCAGAAAGTCCGTCAGTTTCACGGCATGATTCTGCGCAGCCCGCTCCACCCAATCCCAGGCTTTATCTACAAAGTAATGTTCGTCCGAATGAAAATGACTATAGAGTTCTTTATGCAAAGTTAAAACATCCCTACAATGAAATCTAGAACAGCCATAATCCCCATAACTACAAAACGCAATGCGATCAGAGCTACGATTGGGGAGAGATCAATGAACCCTATGCTGGGAATTATTTTTCGGAAAGGACTTAAATACGGTTCAACTAATTTCCCGAGCAAACCTCCGATGAAACTGTCGCGTGCATTCGGAAACCAGGAGAGAATTAAGTAACCGATGATCATGAAATAATAAATTTCCATCAAAATACTAAGATAATAGTGAACGTTATTCACGTACGCATCCACCTCTGTGTTAGGATATGCGCCTATTCCTCACCCATCATCTCGGAGATGTGGCCATGAATATCAACTGTGTCAGGGGTGCAAAGGAAGATATTCGGTCCTAGTTTGGAGATAGACCCATTCAAAGCATATACCGTACCGCTTAAAAAATCTACGATGCGTATGGCCTGATCGCCGCGAACACGCTGCAGATTGACAACCACCGCTCTTCGGGAACGAAGATGATCCGCGATGTCTTGCGTTTCTTCGTAGGTTCTAGGCTCACTCAGCACGACACGTGCATTCTTCTGTGAGTGAATACTGACGACATTAGCCTTATTTTTATTACGTAATTCATAAGGATTGGTTTCAGGTTCTTCCGCAGTTTCCACGATCCGCTCTCGCTCCACAACTTCTTCCTCTTCTTGCAGCCCAAGAAAATTCATAAAACGGTTATAAACTCCCATTATAATTCCCTCCTATCCGCTTCTTCAATCCTAAGCAACTTCTACGCTTCTTTTCCGACTAAAACAGTCCCCACGCGCACCCATGTAGCTCCTTCTTCGATCGCCACTTCAAAATCTCCCGACATCCCCATGGACAACTCTTTGATCTCGTAAGGGAAAATGGCCCGCTCATTCAAGCGGTCTCGCAGTTCTCGAAGCCCGCGGAACACAGGTCTAGTTGCATCGGCTTCCATTTCGTAAGGCGCCATAGTCATTAAACCGGAGATATGTATATGCTGCAACTTGCTGACTTCTTCAGCAAATTCGAAGAATTGCCCGGGATCCATGCCGTACTTAGACGCTTCTCCGGAAATGTTGACTTGCAGCAGACAGTTGACTTTGATGCCTAGCGCCGCAGCCTGCTTGTCCAGTTCTCTGGCCAAGGACATCCGGTCGAGCGAGTGAATGTAGGCGAATTTGCCAATGACATCCTTCACCTTATTCGTTTGCAAATGACCGATGAAATGCCAGGTTCCCCGCTCATGCAGCGCTTCCCACTTGGGCTTCACATCCTGCCAGCGGTTCTCGCCGATATGCAGAAGTCCGGCATCAAGTACGCTTCTCGTCGTCTCCAGAGAAACATATTTCGTTACAGCAATGATCTTGATCTCATTCTCATCTCGTCCTGACCGCTTGCATGCTGCGGCCGCGCGAGCTTCAACTTCTTCTTTACGCGCCAGTAAACTCATGATATGCAAACACCTCAATTCCAAACATCGATTGCCCGTCTCTTCCTAACGAAGACCAATCCAAGCAACCATTCTACCTGTTGAGCCGCCTTCTTTCCGATGAGAAAAAAAATGATCGGTGCTGCAGCTCGTACATAACTGAGTTACTTCGATATGGGACGACAAAATTCCTGCTTGGATCAACAATTTTCGGTTCAATTCTTGCAAATTCAGCATGTACTTGCCGTTTGCTTTCCTTCTGATGACAGTAAGCTGCTCACCCGGCTCAGCATGAATGTCGCTAAGGACCGTATAAACACGGCTTGCAACGGTGTCGTCAACTTCATAGCAGCAGATCCCGATGGAAGGCCCGATCGCAGCCCTGATGTCAGACGGCCGGCTTCCAAAAGTATGCGTCATTAAGGATATTGTAGCCATGGAAATGTTTAGCACAGACCCTTTCCACCCCGCATGGGAAAGCCCTATGGCTTGCTGAACAGGGTCGTAGAAAAACAGCGGCACACAGTCTGCAAACTGCGCACAGAGCACAATTCCCTTCTCCTGCGTGATGAAGCCGTCCTTCGCTTGAATAGCCGATTCTCTGGACGTTCTCCCTTTCCCCTTCTCATTCAGGCTGACGACGGCCACCTCGTTGCTGTGAACTTGCTCCCCATAGGTAAAAGCATCAAACGGCAGTCCGACGGCTTCAGCAAGCAGCTGACGGTTCCTGATCACGTGCTCCGGCTTATCCTGCACATGCAGGCCGCAATTCAGCGTTGAGTACGGAGCTTCACTAACCCCGCCATTGCGGGAGGTAAAGCCCGCCGTTAGTTCTTTGAACTGGTCCATCCAGCTATCTATCGTGAAAAGATCAGGTTGATTCTCTTGTATTTTTTTCACAAATGGTTCCACGTTGCTTCCTCTCCCTTGCATTCGCCTATCTCTACTTTAGCACAAAACAAAAAGACACACGATTGTCTCTTGGCTAACTGCGAGGCAGCAGCCTGCATTCGTGTGTCAGACGTTAATTGCGGAACTGCCGGTTGATCTCGTACACGCCTTCATTTTCATCGGTTTGACGATACGGCCGGACATCTTCGAGCTTTACGAGCACAACGTCAGCGCCGATTTTTACAATATGCTTCCATGGAATAATAACGTCCGTCCCCGAACCGAACAATCCGAAGAACCGGCTTTGGTTAGGCACTACAATCGATTCGATTCGCCCCTGGCGAAGATCCAGCTCCAAATCGCTGATCGTTCCGAGCTTTTTGCCGTCCACGATATTGATGACATCCTTCGTCTGAAAATCAGATATTTTCATGAGGCTTTTCACCACGAATCTCATTAGGATTTTTAACTGATTTGGTACTAGTATATGTGCGGGATGGGCAAAATGTCCTGAAAATTAAAAAAAGACCGTCACAGCTTGTCACAGCTGCGATCGGTCTTTATGTAAAGAATTACGATTTCACGTGTTTCTGCATCTGGCAAATCGCCGATTTCTCAAGCCGGGAAACCTGTGCTTGGGAAATGCCAATCTCATCGGCAACCTCCATCTGTGTCTTCCCTTCAAAGAAGCGCATGGAGAGGATCATTTTCTCCCTCGCATTAAGCTTGCGCATCGCTTCGCGCAGAGCGATTCCTTCAATCCAGGACATGTCCTTATTCCGCTCGTCGCTAATTTGATCCATCACATAGATCGGATCGCCGCCGTCATGATAGATCGGTTCGAATAACGAAACCGGATCCTGTATGGCATCGAGCGCAAAGACAACATCTTCCTTAGGTACGTTCAGCGCCTCGGAGATTTCATAAATCGTCGGCTCGCGCGAGTTCGCATTCGTCAGGCTGTCTCTGACCTGCAGCGCCTTGTAGGCAATATCTCTTAAGGAACGAGAAACGCGAATCGGGTTATTATCTCGTAAGTAGCGGCGTATCTCACCTATAATCATCGGTACAGCATAGGTTGAGAATTTGACATTTTGGCTCAAATCGAAATTATCAATGGCTTTCATCAGACCGATGCAGCCAACTTGGAAGAGATCGTCCACATACTCTCCGCGATTATTGAACCTCTGGATCACACTTAGAACCAATCTGAGGTTCCCGTTCACCAATTTTTCTCTTGCCGTTCGCTCCTGCTTGGTCTGCAAATCAGCGAACAGCTCGCGCATTTCAGCATTGGTCAGAACAGGCAGTTTGGCGGTATCAACACCACATATCTCAACTTTATTTCGGGTCACCGTGATTACCTCCCAAGGAGAAACATTACTGTTAATTATCCCCGCGAGCGAGTGATTTATTCCTCGTCCGACCGCTGTCCGGCCACTTGACAAAAGGCTCTCGACTCGCTCCCCCCTGTGACTCCTGAACAATTTCGACATTGCCTGCGAAAAAATATTTTTCACAAAAAAAAGAGAGGCAGGATGGCAACGCCATCCTCAGCTCTCCTTTTCCCTTATACCATCTTATTAAATTCCTTGCGAAGCCTTTTAATGATCCGCTTTTCCAGCCTTGAGATGTACGATTGCGAGATCCCCAGCAAATCGGCAACGTCCTTTTGCGTTTTTTCCTCGCCATCCTGTAAACCGAAACGCAGCTCCATAATTATTCGCTCACGCTCGCTTAGTTTATCCAGCGCCTTATGCAGCAGCTTGCGGTCGACTTGTTCCTCGATGTTGCGGTAAATGGTATCGTTCTCCGTTCCGAGCACATCGGACAACAGCAGCTCATTGCCGTCCCAATCAATATTCAGCGGTTCATCAAAAGATACTTCCGTTCGTATTTTACTGTTCCGCCGCAGGTACATTAGAATTTCATTCTCAATACACCGTGAGGCGTACGTAGCGAGCTTTATCTTTTTCTCAGGATCAAAAGTGTTCACCGCTTTAATTAAGCCAATAGCGCCGATGGAGACCAGATCCTCGATATTGATGCCGGTATTCTCGAATTTCCTAGCTATATAAACAACCAATCGCAGGTTGCGCTCGATCAGCATCGCTCGAATCGCCGCATCTCCGGACGGTAATTTTTCCAATAAGTATTCTTCTTCTTCTCTTGTTAGCGGAGGCGGCAATGCTTCGCTTCCACCTATGTAATAGATTTCTTCTCCCTTGAGGCCAAGAAGCATCAATATTCGGTAGTACGTTAGTTGAAAAAGCATTTTCCACTTCAAGAACATGATCGTTTCCTCCTAAGAGTTTTCCGTAGGAAAACTTGCATCGTAAGCATAAGCTGAGTTTTGCCTAAGCAAAACTAAACTTCGTAAGCACTCTCTGAGTTTTCCGTAGGAAAACTTGCATCGTAAGCATAAGCTGAGTTTTGCCTAAGCAAAACTAACTTCGAAAGCATTTGCAGAATCGTATGCGCTATGGAACTACTAACCGGCCGATACTAACGCCGGATGAATAATCGCTTGATAGGAGCCGTCGTTGCAAAGCTTGCCTCCGTCCAGACCGATGAGTACCTTCGATGCTTCAATTTGCGTATGATTATGGGTAATCACCACCTTATCCGGCTTGATGGCCAGCATGAATTGGGTGTTCCGGTTAACCCCCCGGTAAGGTACGAGACGCATGCGGTCCTGCCAGATAAACTCCTCCTCACCCAAACCGCTTATAATTTGGTCAACATCGGCTGAGCGAATCCTCTGAAGCCATTCCGCAGGCAGTACATCGCCCCATTCGGATACTTCCATCACCATGACAGGGGTGCGCGTTAACGGATCATACAATTGATTGCCGGTATCAATGAGCCCTTTGCAAGAGGCTGTGTATTCTCCTACGTGAATCGTAACCTCCGCTACAAATGTTGTCAGCACCTCACGCTGCTTCGAGCTTTGCAGCACCGTTCTGAACCACCACAGCAAAGGCATCAGCAACAACAAGACAAAAAGTACGCTGCCAATCTGTACTTGGAACACGGCCACGCCAGATTGGGTAAATACGATCCCTTTCATGACATCCGATGAGGATGCAAGAACATAATGGATGCCAAACATGCCGCCTGCGACAGCAAAATTTACTAAGAGGAACGTTCCGAGGTTTCTCAATAAATTTTGTAAAGAACCGAACCCGAAAGCAGTCATAATCATCCCTATACAAAACATACATTTCACAGAAAATGTAAAAAGAAATAAAGGCACCGGCAAGAACATAATGACGACATAGGAGGCTCCTAAGAACGACGAACCTGCAATTCTCCACCACTTGAACGGTATTTTCCGTGTTTTGGCCGTTACAATCAGCATGGCCGCATCCATCAGAAAGTTCAGCAGGAAGATGAGATCCGCGTAGACGATCACAATGTCCTCACCTCCATGAAAGATGCTTTTTCAACCATTTTCCTGACGAAACTTTCTGGTTCTAAATCAGTATAGGGCAATCCTAGTTCAAAGTCTGTCTAAACTTGCTAGTAGGGAGCTACTTTTTTTGTCAGTTGATGAAGCCTATTTCTCAACTAGAAAAGCCTTAAGAATAACAAAAAACCGAAGCCGCTACATGACGTAGGACTTCGGTCTCTTTACAAGTTTCGTGTAATTATTTGTCGTTATTCCGTCCGCGATTGCGCAGGAACGTCGGAATATCCAATTGATCGTTAGATGGCTGCGAGCCGAACGGCTTAAGGTTATTCAAGCGGTTGTCCGAAGCTGCGGATGACGATTGAGGCTGCTCTTGGTGACCGGTTACCGGACGCTTGGCAGGTTGACTTATATGGGAAGTCTTATGCTCGAACCCTGTAGCGATTACCGTTACTAGAATTTCGTCTTTCAGCTTCTCATCGATAACCGCACCAAAAATCATGTTCACTTCGATATCGGAAGCAGATGCCACGATATCCGCCGCTTCATTGACTTCGTACAAGCTTAGATTCACACCGCCCGTGATGTTCATCAAAACCCCGCGAGCGCCTTCGATGGACGTTTCCAAGAGCGGTGAGGAAATCGCCTTTTTCGCTGCTTCTGCGGCACGGTTCTCTCCTGTTGCCACTCCGATTCCCATTAGGGCGGAGCCGCGTTCCGTCATGATCGTTTTCACATCGGCAAAGTCCAAGTTAATAAGCCCAGGAACCGCGATCAAGTCAGAGATCCCTTGAACGCCTTGACGAAGTACGTTATCCGCTTCGCGGAATGCTTCGAGCATAGGCGTCTTCTTATCTACGATTTCCAAGAGACGGTCGTTTGGAATAATAATCAGTGTGTCTACTTTCTCTTTCAGAGCAGCAATCCCTTGCTCTGCTTGCAAGGAACGTTTGCGACCTTCAAATGTAAACGGACGCGTAACAACACCAACGGTTAATGCGCCCACTTCTTTGGCGATTTCGGCAATAACCGGCGCAGCTCCTGTTCCCGTACCGCCGCCCATCCCTGCAGTAACGAATACCATATCAGCGCCGCGAAGCGTGTTCAGAATCATCTCCCTTGACTCTTCTGCCGCTTTCTTCCCTACTTCCGGGTTTGCGCCTGCGCCAAGACCGCGCGTCAGCTTGTCGCCGATTTGCAGTTTATGAACCGATTTCGCGAGGTGCAGCGCTTGAGCGTCCGTATTCACGGTAATAAATTCAACGCCCTTTACGCCGTTCTCGATCATACGATTCACAGCATTGCTGCCGCCGCCACCTACGCCGATGACCTTTATTTGAGCCAACTGTTCCATATCCATATCAAATTCAAACATGTGAGTCATATCCCCCTAACGTTGCTTTCACTATATAAATTCACTGAAAAAACTTTTAACACGTTCGATAAAACCAGGTTTTGTGCTTTCGGAGGATTTTTTGGGTACAACCTTTGTTGCCATTTTTTTGGAGAAACCGGAATTCCGGTTTTTCATGTACTTGGAAACGAATTGAATGATGCCAACACCGCTTGTATAAGAAGGATCGCGCACACCGATGAAATCAGGAACGGCAATTCTTACAGAGGTAGCAAGCTCGGCTTGCGCGACGGAGAGTACGCCAGGCATACAAACGGTTCCGCCTGTGAGCACATACCCACCGGCTAAATCGCTGTATCCAAGACGATGCACTTCAGCACGGATCATTTGGAAAATTTCTTCAACGCGGGGTTCAATAATATTCGCGAGATCGACTTGCGAAAACTCTTTTTCCACATTGCTTCCCATTCTCGTAACCTTGAATACTTGATCGGGGGCTGAGTCTTCTACCGATGCGCAACCGTATTTCAGCTTTATTTTCTCTGCGATTTCGAGCTGAGTACGAAGGCCTATCGAGATATCATTGCTGATATACTCACCGCCGATTTGAATCGTTGATGTGGCTAGCAGATTCCCTTGTTCAAACACGGCGATCGTCGCCGCACCTGCACCTACATCAACCAAAACGGTTCCAACCGCTTTCTCATCCTTGGATAGTGCCAACTGACCGGAAGCAAGCGACATTAAGATGAGACCTGCGACCTTAAGTTCGGATTTCTCCACAACGCGGATTAAATTATGTATCCCCGTCTTCGCGCCTGTGATAATCGTCGCTTCAACTTCTAAACGAACGCCTATCATGCCGCGAGGATCGTTAATGCCTTCTTGTCCATCAACTAAGTACTGCTTAGGTACGACTCCAATAATTTCACGCTCGGGAGGTAATGCGATGACTCTGGCCGCTTGAATGACACGATCGATATCCTCTTCACCGATTTCTCGGTCTTCATTGGAGACAGCTACAACGCCGTGACTCGACTGAAGAGCAATATGATTTCCTGAAATTCCAACGTAAACCTCGGAAATTTGTACGCCGACCATTCGTTCAGCATGATCAACGGCGCTTCTTATGGAATGTACGGTTTGATCAATATCCACGATGGCGCCTTTACGAATACCCTCTGACTCGGCAGATCCCACACCTATTATATTAATGGTTCCGTTAACAACTTCCCCAATAATAGCACGAACCTTGGATGTACCGATGTCTAAACTAACAATGATGTCATTGTTGCTCAAGCCCCTGGCACCTCCTATAACTTGGATAATAAAGTGTTTTCATTACATTTACATAAATACGTATTCCACACAACCGCCATTTTCCCTCTTTTTTCAACATTTTTTTTGCCGGAAACAAAGTCGTTTTTTTAAACAGTTAATTTTCAAAAGAATATAAATTTATCATGTCTAGTAATTGCACTTACATTTCTAGGCTTTAATAGGATACTATTTAACCATAAAACTAATTTTAACATTAATTTTCATGCTTGAGTAGTCCATCAAACCGTTTTTTTCTCAGGAAGGACGCGAGGTTTCCTAGGATGACGATTTCGTCGTTCCTTTTGGAGGCTGCTTCGTTCCGGCCTTATTGCCATCCTTGTTAGGATCGGCCGTCTGGCTGTTCGAGCCGTTTCCAGCTTTTGGACCGGAAGCGTTGTTCGAATCGCTGCCCGATTCTTCGTTTGGTTCGAATGGCGCGTGATATTCTACTTCTAGCATTTTGATAATGCCGCTAGTAATATGATCCTCTTGTAAGCTTGCAATATAAGCAGGCAGATTGTCAATTTTCTCGGGCAAGTAGGCAATCGTGGTGTACACTTCAAACTGCGATCTCGTGTACAGCTTGATTTTGTCGGGATACGGTTCCGACGGATCCGGCTTAATCTCGGAAATATCCGAGAGCGCGCTCTCCGGGATTTCACTCAGCACTTTGCACAGTGCGGCCTTATTCGGATCTCCGTCCGTCCACCCTGTCAAAATGGGCATATCCAGCGGAATGCTGCTGCCGGCAGGCAGTTCGACGACAGCCCCGTCGGCAAGCACAGCTTGCTTCTTGCCGTCTGTACCGATTTGGAAGGCAACCTTCGGAAATTCCTGCACCGTAATTTGCACAACACCGGGGAAATGTTTCTTCACTACCGCCGTCTTCACCATAGGAAGCGCGGAAATACGCTGCTCAATCGTCCGGGAGCTGAACGCAAAGAAACGGTCGCCGACGGCAATTTGACTGGCTTGTCCGATCGTTTCCGTGGACATCAGTTCATTTCCTTCAACTTCAATGGCGCTTACACGGCTTAGCGATGACTGCATAAATAAAATGAATAAAATGATGGCGAAAAAAATAAATAAGAAAATGAGCAGCTTCCGATTGGTACGCGCTCGCGGCTTGGGAACTGGCGGCAGAGCGGGCACGTTGCGGTCGTCAGACAAGATGGGCACCACCTAATAGTTTCATGTGAAGGCTAATTTTGACAAACTTGTATGTAAAATCGAATGAAACCGTGAATCCCCGCCTGTGTCCAGGAAGGGATGCGCGGCACTCATTAAACTGTTCAGTCACTCGCTTGGAACAGGCGATTGGCGATGCACGGAGGCTCCCAACCTTGACAGCATATGTTCAATTCTATCATAGCCTCTATCGATATGATGAATTTGCTCAACGATCGTCGTACCATGCGCAGCCAGACCGGCGATAACAAGCGCTGCGCCAGCACGTAAATCCGTCGCCTCCACCGTCGCTCCGTACAGCCTCGGAACGCCCCGTATAAAGGCTGAGCTCATATCCACACGGATATCTGCGCCCATTCGGGACAGTTCATCTACGTGTTTGAATCTACCTTCGAAGATTGTCTCTTTCATTACGCTCAGTCCGTCTGCTAGAGATAACAGCACCATGACCTGAGATTGCAAATCGGTCGGAAAAGACGGATGCGGCGAAGTCACGATTCGTTCAACGGACTTCGGTCTTGTCGGACAGCTTACATGTATTATATCACCGTCCGTGATGATTTGAACACCTGCACGCTTTAGGACGTGAATGACAGAGGTTAAATGGGCGGGGTTAACCTTTTCCAAGGTAATGTTCCCCTTCGTTGCAGCAGCGGCCACCATGAAGGTTCCGGCTACAATCCGGTCTGGAATGATGCGGTAGGTGCACGGTGACAGAGAGGCCACGCCACGAATGGTAATCGTATCTGTGCCTGCTCCGATAATGTCAGCGCCCATGGCGTTCAGGAAGTTTTGCAAATCCTGAATTTCCGGCTCCCGCGCCGCATTATAGATCGTTGTGATGCCTTCGGCTTTCACAGCAGCCATCATGATATTTTCCGTAGCTCCGACGCTTGGAAAATCCAGAACGATTTCGCTGCCATGCAGCGATTCTGCCGTGCAAACAATTTTGTTTGCGAATTCTTCAATGTGGGCACCGAGAGCCTGAAGCCCTTTCAGGTGCAAATCGATTTTACGTTCGCCGATCGCGCAGCCGCCGGGTTGATACACCGTGACGCTGCCAAATCTGGCGAGCAGCGGACCCATTAGAAAGATGGAGGAACGCATCTGCCCCATCAACTCTTCAGGAATGTGCGAGGAATTAGCTGTGGATGTTGTGATGGATACCGTATCCCCTTGCTGTTCGGCACGACAGCCTAGCGCACAAAGGATGCGCAGCATCGTGTCGATATCCAGCAAATTAGGAACATTATGCAGAGTATGAGTGCCGCTAGCCAGGATGCAGGCTGCTAAGATTGGTAATGCGGCGTTTTTCGCGCCGTGTATCTGGATGGCTCCCGTGAGTGGTCTTCCACCTTCGATAACGAGCTTCTCCAAAATTCCACCTCCGATTTACCTCTCACCCATCACCAGTACTTCCGGTACAAGCGATATTCCGTACTGTTTCAGTACGATATCCTGCACCTCCGCTATGAGAGTGAGAACGTCCTCGGCTTTAGCATCTCCGGTATTCACAATGAAATTGGCGTGCAAGGTGGAAATTTCCGCACCGCCGACGCGTTTGCCTTTCAGGCCAGCCTCTTCGATGAGCTTTGCAGCGAATCCCCCTTTGGGGTTGCGGAATACACTTCCAGCACAAGCTAATTGAAGCGGTTGTGTGCGGAGACGCCGATCCCGGTAAGCCGCCATGGCCCCCGCGATTTCTTTGCGTTCCCCAACCTGTAATTCAAAGACAGCTTCTGTTACGATGCCGGGCAGTGTGTGCAGAATGGAATGCCTGTAGGCGTACTGCAAATCCTCCGCCTGCATCGTGACCAATTCTCCTGTGTCCAAGATGACTTCAGCCTGCTTGAGTATGCGTGACACATCAGACCCGTGAGCCCCTGCATTCATGTAGACGGCGCCTCCCACAGAACCGGGAATGCCCGAAGCAAACTCCAGTCCGGTTAAACCTTCTTTGGCCGCCAATACGGACAATTTAATGAACGAATAAGAGCCGCCGACATGAACTGTCGCACCTTCAAAGCGCAAAGTCTCCAGTGCCGTGCCGAGTTTGATAACGACTCCCCGGATTCCTTTGTCGCTGACAAGCAGGTTAGAGCCCCGACCGATGATCGTCCATGGCACTCCGCGTTGATGCAGGAAACGGATGACAGCGGCAACCTGCTCCTTCGTGTTTGGGAGAATCAGACAATCGGCCGGACCACCGATTTTCCAAGTCGTATAAGGGGCTAGTCGCTCATTCGTTCGAATCTCGCCAATATTTGCTGCCCGTAAGTCGGATATTAACTGCTGCATGGGAAAACCTCCTTCACAGAACGTAGGGCGAAATTATCGAAAAATCGGTTGGAAGCTCCGTAATTTCAAAAATACGGGCCAAATCTGAAGATGGCCGGGCTTCAAGCTTTGGCGCCGTATTAAGCCTTAGGTGTCTGTCACGGTTATAGTATAGTTTATGTAAGATCGGATAGAGTGTGACAATCGCCTATTCGCTTTCGCAAAACTAACCCGATAAGCTATAGGATTCAATCAGTTTAACGATCGCTGCAACGGCATCGCCGCCGCTTTGAGATTGCATGGCTGCCTTGTAAGTCTCTCTGTTTGCATAGAGAGCCTCCAGGCGGGTAAGCAGCGTCTCCGCTGTTAGTTCTTCTTCTTGCAGGACATCCGCGTATCCCGCCTTCTGAAACGATTTTGCATTCAGAATTTGGTCACCACGGCTCGCTTGCAGCGATAATGGAATCAGCAGCATAGGCTTCTCCAATGCCAAAAACTCGTAGATGGAAGTAGCCCCAGCCCGGGAAATAACCAGCTCCGTCATCGCCAGCACATCCGGAAGCTCATCGTTTAAGTACTCAAATTGCTTATACCCGCGCGTTCCTGCAAGCTCTTCGGCAACATTGCCTTTTCCGCACAAATGGACGATTTGGAACTGCTCCAGCAAGCGGGGCAGATTGGATCTGACGGCTTGGTTGATGACCTGGGAGCCTAAGCTGCCTCCCATAATCAAAATGACCGGCTTTTGCTTATGAAAATCGCACAGCTGGTAACCGCGCGATGCTTTGCCGACTGTCATATGCTTGCGGATCGGCAGGCCGGTAAGAACGGCTTTTTCTTTTTGTACATGCTGCATAGACTCCGGAAAAGTGACGCACACCTTTGTTGCCAAAGGAATGGAAATTTTGTTCGCAAGCCCGGGCGTCATATCGGATTCATGAATAATGACCGGTACTTTGTTCATCCGGCTGCCCAAAACAACCGGGACGGAAACGAACCCGCCTTTCGAAAAGACGATGGCGGGCTTCAGACGACGGAGCAGTCTATATGATTCATACACGCCTTTCATAACTCGGAAAGGGTCTTTGAAATTTTTCAGATCGAAATACCGGCGTAATTTCCCGGAAGATATCGGGTAAAAGGGAATCCCTTCGCGCTCGATAATGTCTTTCTCGATGCCTGCAGCCGAGCCTATGTATTTAATTTCCCAACCTAACTCCTTCAGCCTATGCATGAGAGCAATGTTAGGCGTAACATGTCCTGCGGAGCCTCCTCCGGTAAAGACAATTGTTTTCATTCCCTGTCACCTCGAATAGCGGGATATATTGAGCAGGATGCCGACCGATGTCAGCATAAGCGTCAATGACGAACCACCTGCACTTATGAACGGCAGTGTAATGCCCGTAACCGGAAACATTCCGATTACAACACCAATATTAATAATAACCTGAACGGCAATCATGCCGATAATGCCGACAGCGATTAGACTCGCAAACGTGTCCGGGGCCGTAATCGCCGCACGCATCCCCCGCCATACAAGGATGGTAAACAGCAGCAGCACTAAAGTTCCGCCGATAAATCCAAGCTCTTCCGCAATGATGGAAAAAATAAAGTCGGTTTGCGGTTCAGGCAAATAGCTGTATTTCTGGCGGCTCATCCCCAGGCCTAAACCTACTAAACCTCCGGGTCCGATCGCATACAGCGATTGAATCGATTGATAGCCTGCGCCGAGCGGATCCTGCCAAGGATCCAGAAAAGCCGTAATCCGCTTTAGCCGGTAGGGAGCGGCGATGATGAGCCCTATGAAACCGGCAACCCCTATCATACCCAGATACGAGAGATGAAGCAATCTTGCGCCTGAGATAAAGATGATCAGCAGCGATGCGCCGACAAGCACAGCGCCGGTTCCCAGGTCGGGCTGCAGCATAATCAAGCCGAAAGCAAGGCCCATAATCCCTAGAGGGGGCAATAGCCCCTTGGAAAACTGGGTGATTTTGGACTGCTGCTCGGACAGCATTTTGGATAAATAAAGAATCATGCCCATCTTCATAAATTCCGACGGCTGAATACCGAATGCGCCGATCCCCAGCCAGCTTCTGGCTCCGCCGCGAACGACCCCAATGCCGGGAATCAACACGATAATCAACATGATAAAACAGACAATTAACGTGATTCGGGCTATCTTTTTCCAAAGAAGATAATCGACATTCATCGTAAAGAACATGGCGATGATCCCCAAAACAGCGAAAATCAACTGTCTTTTCAAGTAATACAACGAATCTCCGAACTCGCGGAAAGCAAGTACGCTGCTCGCACTGTAAACCATAATAATGCCAATTGTCAAAAGCAGCAAGGTTGGAATAATAATCCAAATATCAGGAGCAGACCGTGATTTCCCCATAACAGACACCTCTTTATGTGTTCTGGGCCACATCCAGAGGATGTTCAGCCAAACAGGCAACGATACCGTCGCCTGCCAGCAAACACATGTGGATAAGCCCTATTTAAAGGTTATGCACGGACTCCTTAAACATGCGTCCCCTGTCCTCATAGGAGGGGAACATATCCCAACTTGCGCAAGCCGGTGAAAGCAGGACGATATCTCCGGGTTCGCTCATCCGCCAAGCAAGCTGAACGGCCTTAGCGACTGCATCCGCTGCATCCTTAGCAGTATCGACGGTTTGTATGGAGCTAATTCCTGCCAATTCGGCAATATGTGCAATTTTCTCTTTGGTCTGCCCCAATGCGACAACGCCTTTAATCCGTTCGCGGAATACAGGCAGCAGTTCCATATAATCGGAACCGCGGTCCAATCCGCCTGCGATCAGAATTAGCTTCTGGTCGAAAACTTCAATGGTTTTAATGGTTGCCGCAGCGTTGGTAGCCTTCGAGTTATTATAAAAGGTAACGTCCTCCAGCTCTCTCACAAGCTCCAGACGGTGTTCTACGCCTTGGAAGCTTCTGAGCACATCCGCTATGGCCGTAAGCTCAACGCCCGCTGTGAGGGCCGCTGCAGCTGCCGCCAGCGCGTTCTCAACGTTGAAGCTGCCGGGAATCCCTATTTCGCGCGCCGGCAAAATCGGCGTAACGTCGCCTCGTCCGTTCGCGTAAACCAGCATGTCAGACGTTGGATCGAAGTACATCCCGAACGGCAATGCTGCTTTCATCGAGAATGGAAACAGCTTCGCCTTCAGCGTTGGAAGGAGAGATTGGCAGACCGGATCGTCCCAATTCAATATTGCCGTATCTTCCTCCGTTTGATTGGCGAACAGCTTCGCCTTCGAAGCTATATAGTCATCCATCGAACCATGGTAGTCCAGATGAGTTTCGTACAAATTTAATAACAGCGCAATTCGCGGACGGAAGGATGTCGTGCCTTTCAGTTGAAAGGAGCTCAGCTCCACCACCATCCAATTGTCAGCTGTAACTTCAGGGGCCGCTTCCGTCAGCGCGCGTCCGATATTCCCCGCCACCACTGGCGACAGCCCTGCTGAATCCAACATTAATCCAATCAATGTCGTCGTTGTCGTTTTGCCGTTTGAACCTGTAATACCAATAATCGGAGCTTTGCAGAACTGAAATGCGACCTCCACTTCGGTAACGACTTCAATCCCCAATTCCAATGCTTTGCGGACCGGCTCTACTGCATACGGGATGCCGGGGTTTTTGACGACCAGCGCAACGCCCTCATGCACCAAGGACTCCGGGTGGAACCCGCATACAACAGAAATACCCAGAGCCTCCAATTCGTCGGCTTCAGGGCATGCGCTGCGCTCTTTTTTATCGTTGACCGTGACCAGGGCTCCTTTTTGATGAAAAAGCTTAGCCGCAGCGACACCGCTGCGAGCCAAGCCCAGAACAACCACTTCAAGTCCACGATATTCACGCGGATGCTTCATGTTCTACAACACCTCATTCATATATAATCCGAGTACGGCAAGTACGAGACCGACGACCCAGAATGTGATAACGACACGCCATTCCGACCAGCCGACCAACTCAAAGTGATGATGGATCGGACTCATTTTGAACACACGCTTGCCTCTTGTCTTAAAAGATACCACTTGAATGACTACGGAAAGGATTTCTATCAGGAATACGCCGCCAATGACCGCTAACAGCAGCTCAGCTTTGGTCAAAATAGCAACGGCCACCAAACCGCCGCCGATGCCGAGAGAGCCTGTGTCTCCCATGAACACTTTGGCCGGATGTGCGTTAAACACAAGGAAACCGAGCACGGCCCCCACCATGGCCGCCGAGAAAATCGCAGCTTCAGGCTGTGTGTTGTTCATCGCAATGACCGTATAAGCGCCAAAGGCAATCGCACTTGACCCTGCAAGCAAGCCATCCAGCCCATCGGTGAAGTTCACCGCATTGGAAGCTCCCAGCATGAGGATCGCCATCAGAGGGAAGTACAACCAGCCCGGATTGAAATGGAATTCCACAAACGGGATATATAAGTCCGTGCTATGTCCTTTCATTACAAGCAAGTAGCAGACAATAGCGGAGATCAAAAGCTGTCCGAACAGCTTCTGTTTGGCGGTAAGGCCAAGAGAGCGCTTGAAAATGATTTTGATGTAATCGTCGAGAAAGCCGACGAGCCCATACCCGAGCGAAGCGATCAGCAAGATCAACAGATTTGCATTTTTATCAGCAAAACGAAGCGTCGCCAAGGCGAGCGCCAGCAAAATAATGACGCCTCCCATGGTTGGCGTGCCTTGTTTTTTCAAGTGCGCCTGCGGTCCGTCCTCACGGATTTGTTGACCAAATTTCATACGCCGCAAAATCGGAATGAAAAGCGGCCCCATAATAAGCGCAAGCACGAATGCCACGCCTATTGTTAATAAAATTGCGTTTTCCACGTCGGTTCCCCCTGCTCGTTTCCGCCAACCGAAAACGATCTACTGTTTCGTATTAGTTATTTCAGCGCCTAATCAGGCGAGTAAGGCATTCACAACTTGCTCAAGACGCATCCCGCGCGAGCCTTTCACGAGCACAAGATCGTCCGCCCGCGCTTCAGCCGCAAGCTCGCGAGCGAGGAGCTCTTTGTCCTCGAAGGTTCGCACGCGATCCTTCGGGAAACGGGCCGCCGCTTCCTCGGCAATGAAGCGGCTGAGCCGGCCGAACGTGAACACGCTGTGTACACGTTCCGCAGACAGCATCGCGCCAATCTCGCGATGGAACTGCTCTTCGTGCTCGCCAAGCTCCAGCATGTCGCCGAGCACGAGGAACTTCCGGCCGAAGCCGCCCAGCTGCTCGGCCAATGTGATGGCCGCCCGCATGGAGGCCGGGCTGGCGTTATACGCATCGTTCAGCACCGTCAGCCCGGAGGCTGCCGTCAGCTTCTCGATGCGCATGCTTGTCATCTGCAGCGAGCGAAGCCCCGCTGCTGCGTCTTCCGGCTGAACGCCGAAGGCTTCGCCGATGGCGAGGGCCGCTAACGCGTTAATGACGTTATGCGTGCCGAGCAAGGGAATGTACAATTCCGGGTAGCCCGGTGAATTGAGCCGGAAGTGCGCGCCGTCCGCATCCATGCGGATTGCGGTCGGATGCTTCGCATTGCCTTCGCCGTGTCCAAAGCGGAGGCGGCGAAGCCCCTCCGGCAGGCTGCGCTCGGCGAGCGCCTGCTCGATGAGCGGCTCGTCGCCGTTGTACACGAGCAGGCTGCCGCTTGGCATGCCGCTTACGATCTCCACTTTCGCCCGGGCGATTTCTTCGCGCGAGCCGAGCTGGAGCATGTGCGACTCGCCGATCATCGTGATGATCGAAGCCTCCGGCTCGGCCAAATGGCTGAGCAGCTCGATTTCGCCGCGTCCGCTCATGCCCATTTCGACTACGGCAAATTCCGTCGTTTCTTCCAGCTGCAGCAGCGTAAGCGGCAATCCGATATGATTATTGAAATTCCCTTTTGTTTTATGCACCTTATACGTACTGCCCAAAACGGCAGCGACCAAATCTTTCGTCGTCGTTTTTCCGTTACTGCCCGTAATGCCTACGATGCGCACTGACAACTGCTTTCTATAGGCTTTGGCCAGCTGCTGCAAGGCAGTGAGCGTATCCGCCACACGGATATGCGGAACACCTGCCGGCGCCTCTCCGCGATTCTCCTGCCATAAAACAGCTGACGCCCCTTTATGATAAGCTTCCTCCGCATACGCATGTCCGTCAAACGTTTCCCCAATCAGCGGGACAAAAAGACTGCCGGCCGGAATCGAGCGAGTATCGGTTGAGACGCCCGCTATGTTCACGGTGCCGCCAACAGTCCCCAATACTTCACTCCCCAACATGTCTGCAATTTGTTGTAATGTACGTTGGATCATCGTGTTCTCCCCTTTATCGCAGCCTTAGCCACCAAACGATCATCGAAATCATGCTTGACCCCCATGATATCCTGATAAGTTTCGTGGCCTTTTCCCGCTATCAATATTACATCTTTGGGGCCTGCCCCATCAATAGCCTTTTGTATCGCTTTTTTGCGATCCGCAATCAATTCATACCGGCTCTCAGGATAACCGGCTTCCTGCAGACCTGGAACAATGTCCTGCAGAATCGCCTCCGGATTCTCGGTGCGGGGATTATCGGACGTTACATACAAATAATCGCTATAGGAGGACGTTACCTTCCCCATCAAAGGACGCTTCGTTCTGTCACGGTCCCCGCCGCAGCCAAATACGGTGATCACCTTGCCCTCCGCAAACTCGCGGACCGTGGACAGTGCGTTCTCGAGTCCATCCGGCGTATGGGCATAGTCAACCAGAACCAAATAATCCTGCCCCTCATCGACAACCTCCATGCGTCCGTCAACAACGGCAATGCTTTCTAAGCTATTCTTGATCGCCTCGAGAGAAACACCTTCCGCCAAAGCAGCTGCAATAGCACCTAGAGCGTTATACACATTGAATTTACCAACCAATTTCATTTGAAAATAAGCTTCACCGGCAAAAGAAACGAGCTTGAACGCCGTGCCTTTTGCCGTCATGCGGATGTCGGTCGCCCGTACATCGCAAGGATGCTCAATGCCGTATGTAATCACCTGCGCTGCCGTAAGTCTGTTGAAAGTTTCCGATGCTTCGTCATCCGCATTCAAGATTGCGTATTGACGGTCTTTGAGATCGCCGGAGAACCCGTTCCCCAATCTGGAGAAAAGAAGTCCTTTCGCAGCTGCGTAGGCTTCCATCGTTTTGTGATAGTCCAAATGATCCTGGGACAAGTTCGTAAAAATGCCCGAGCGGAAATGAATCCCTTTCACCCGGCCCATCTCCAAAGCATGGCTGGACACCTCCATGATGCAGTAATCCGTCCCCGCCTCGCACATGCTGCGGAAGCTGCGCTGCAGATCGACGGACTCTTGGGTCGTCCGTTCCATCTCGGTATAGGTATCCCCGATTTTCATTTGAATGGTTCCCATGAGGCCTGTCGCAAAGCCTTGATCCCGCAATATTTTTTCCAGCAAATAAGTCGAGGTCGTCTTGCCGTTGGTTCCCGTAATTCCAATAATCTTCAGTTCTTTGCTCGGATATCCGTAGAAATGGGCAGACAAAGCCGCCATCGCATATCTGGCATCCTTCACAACCAGCTGCGGAACCGGCACATCCAGCACCCGTTCCGTAACAAGCGCAGAAGCCCCAAGCGCAATCGCTTTTGGGGCATAGTCATGACCGTCAACTGTCAGTCCAGGGATGCACAAAAACAAATCGCCTGGTTTTATTTTACGAGAGTCTGCTTCAATCCCCGTAATCTCCGTATCCGAATTTCCATGTATGTGGGTGATGAGCAGTACCGAAGCAAGCTCCTGCAGTTTCATGAGCAACCCTCTCCTTAACATTTTTCCTATCTATTATGGACAATTTTATGCATATGGAAAAGCTAAACATGTCTTATTTGCCAATCTTTTTTCGAATGATATTTGAGCACCTCTATTGCGGCGGCTCATTGTTCGATAAAAAAATGCGAATCGTTGAACCTTGATCGACCCGTGTGCCTGCTTTCGGCGCTTGGCTGATCACATATTTGCCGTTTCCGGACTTCGCCAGCCTGAAATTCATGTTCAGATCTTCTAATATATCATCAACTGACGCTCCAACCAAGTCCGGCACCTCAACGACCGGCGTTTCTCCATACCGGTACTCTTTGTCGAGCTGCTGCTTGTTCGGCTCCACCTTCATATAGCGCAAAGCGTCAGCCATCATATTCTTCACTAAAGGCGCTGCGATCAAGCCGCCGAATTGAATGCCTTTGGGATCGTCCACAGCCGCATAAATCACAATCTTCGGGTTGTCCGCCGGGGCGAAACCGATGAAAGACACGATATGCTCATCCGGCGAGTACCGGCCGTTGATTACTTTCTGCGCCGTTCCCGTTTTACCGCCGACCCGGTAGCCGTCGATAAATGCATTGCGTCCAGTGCCTAGCGCCACTACGCTTTCAAGCGCTTCGCGAACCTGCTTCGAGGTTCCTTCAGAAATAACATTGCGCACCAGCTCGGGCTCTACGACATCTACGACCTCACCCGTATCTGGGTTTGTGAACGATTTGGCGACATAAGGCTTAAACAATTTGCCGCCGTTGATCGCTGCCGAAACAGCCGTAATTTGTTGAATCGGAGTGACGGATACGCCTTGGCCAAACGCTGTCGTTGCCAGCTCAACAGGCCCCACCTGTGACGGTTTGAACATAATGCCGTTTTCTTCCCCGCCAAGATCAATGCCCGTCTTTTTGCCAAAGCCGAACTTTGAAATATAATCAAACAGCTTTTCCTTGCCAAGCCGCTGTCCCATGACAACGAAACCGGGGTTGCAGGAGTTTTGAACAACTTGAAGCATCGTTTCGCTGCCATGCCCGCCGCGCTTCCAGCAGCGCAGTCTCGCTCCGCCAACCTCGATAAATCCCGGATCATAGAAGGGTTCGTTCTTGAGATCCACTTTCTTCTCTTCCAGGGCGGCTGCCAGCGTGATGATTTTGAACGTCGAGCCAGGCTCGTACGTTTTCCAAATCGGCAGGTTCCGGTTGTACGTCTCTGCCGGATAATTTTTATAATTGCCGGGTTCATAGGTCGGCCGGCTGCCCATCGCCAAAATTTCGCCGTTGTTCGGATCCATCATAATAGCGACGACATTTTGCGCTTGATACTGAACCATCGCTTGATCCAATTCTCTTTCCATGACAGACTGCAAATGGCTGTCGATCGTCAGCTTTACGTTCAAGCCGTCCTTCGGGCTTGTGTACTTATCCGTCGTGCCCTTTAACGGTCTGCCCGCTGCATCCGTCATATACGAAATGTTGCCGGGTATGCCCGTCAATTGACTGTCGTATTTCGCTTCAATCCCTGTTAAGCCTTTGTCTATGCCAGCAAAGCCCAGGATATGTGCCGCCAAACTGCCGAAAGGGTAGTATCGTTTATTATCTTCCGCGACAACGACGCCCGGGAGATGCAGATTGCGGACTTCCTGCGCTTTTTCAATCGTTATTTTACGCCCGGAAGGCTTGATGTCGACTTGGGACGTTTTTTTCGTAATTTGCTTATAAATATCGTCTGCATTGCCTTGAAGCACTTCTGCAAGCTTGGCTGCCGTACTTTGAGGATCTTGAATTTGCACAGGGATCGCCACGATCGTCGGCGTGCTCATACTATAGGTCAATGTGATCCCGTTGCGATCTTGAATCTCTCCTCTTTTCGGCGCAAACTCAATCTGTCTCCTCCAGCTGTCCTCCGCTTTATTCGCCAAGTCTTGTCCGATCCATAGCTGGACATAGGCCAACCGGAGAATAAGTGCGGTGAAAATGATCGTGCCGATGATGAGCGCAGTAAACAATCTGCGGCGAACAGTAACGTTAGAAGCACGCATGAACGTTCAGTCTCCCTTCCCAAGTAAGTCAGTCTCATTCCTAACATGACTATTCGGGACAAACAGGGGTTAGAACAAGCCTCTTGCTTATGGCGACTTTTTGGCTGTATTTCGCTGCGTTTCCGTCTTTCCATTCGGTGACGGCGTCGGAGCTTCCGACGTTGGCGGCGCCTGAGTGCCGAGCGATACGGTTTTATCGCTTAATGGCTTAAGTTGTAAAGTTGCGCTGCGCCCTTCGCCTTCGCCGGTTGTCGCTTGCTCGGTAACATAACCTTCACCAGACGTTTGGCAATCCACTTTAAAGAAGGAGCACGCTTCTACCGCATCCCGCAAGGACCGCCCCACTAAATTGGGAAGAGGCATATCACTGACGTTTTGCATCGCAATATAAATTCGTTGCGTGGACAAGATTTCAGTACCCGCTTTAGGGAATTGATCCATGACTTTCTCCCCTTTGCCGAATACTTCAAAAGATAAGCCGCTCTCTTTCGCCGCCGCTTTCGCGCTTTCGGAACTCATATCCATGAAATTAGGGACCGTCAGCTTATTCGCTTCTTTGGCAACCATTTGCGTCTGCTTCGTTGTTTTAACGCCCATATATTGCAGGGATGAACCGACGATTTCTTTGAAAGCCGGGGCAAGCACTTGACCGCCTAAGTGATAGTTCCCGCCAAGATCCGGTTGGTCCGCGATCAATGTGACGAGAATTTTAGGATCTTCCACAGGAGCATACCCAATGAACGAAATAACCCATGTATTAGTCGAGTACGTTTTTTCTCCAGGCAGTACCAAGTTCGCTGTCCCGGTTTTACCGGCCACACGGTAGCCTTCCATGAAAGCAAGCTTACCTGTTCCTATTTCTTGATCGGAAACGACTTGCTCCAAGTAGCCGCTGACGGTTGCTGCCGTCTTCTCACTAACGACTTGCCTGATCACTTGAGGAGCAAAGGATTGAATCGGCTTCCCAGTCTTGGGATCGACGATATCCTTTACGATATGCGGCCACATTAATTTGCCGCCATTCGCCATTGCCGCGTAGGCAGCGGTTTGCTGTATTGCCGTAACAACGACTTTCCCTTGTCCGTACGTTGCTGTCGCATACTCAGACGGGTACCTCATATCAATGAGTCCGGATACTTCATTCGGCATATCGATATTCGTTTTATCTGCGAAACCAAATTTTTCAATATAGCTCTTCAGCTTAGGCTGCGTCAGTTTCTCTAAACCTAGCTTCACGAAAGCTACGTTACTAGACCGCTTAAGTCCATCCAGATAAGAAATTTTGCCCCAACCGACGCGGTTGTGGTCATGCAGCTCCCTATCCTGCACACGAATCATACCGGATTGATACATCTCATTCGGATTGAATAAGCCTTCTTCCACCGTGCCGGCCAAAGTGACAATCTTGAAGGTCGAACCAGGCTCATAGCGGGAGGCGATGGCATTATTTTTAAAATCGCTTTGATCTTTAAAATTCCAGTACGTATTCGGATTAAAAGTAGGCGTGTTCGCCATGCCCAATATTTCCATCGTTTTCGGATCGACCGCGATAGCTGTCAAGCTCTTCGGATGCCACTTGTCATTCACTTTCGCCATCGCGCTCTCCAGGTAAAATTGAATGTTCTTATCGATCGTCAGACGGACATTGCTCCCGTCCTCCGCCGGTTTGAAGTTCACTTTGGCGTCCGGCAGCTCCACGCCTTTGCCGTCCTTCTCATAGCTCAGCATACCCGGAACGCCTTTGAGCATATCGTCCAGCTTCAATTCCAAGCCAAGCGCTGCTTTGCCTTCTTTGTTCGTATATCCGAGAATATGCGAAGCCAGCGTTCCTCCCGGATAATACCGTTTCTTTTCTTCGGCGATGCCTATGCCAATATTCGTTTTGGACGATTTATTCAGCCTCGTCTGCATCGTGGCAATGAAATCCCGCACTTGATCCGCTTTTTCCTTGTCAATTTTCCAACCTTCGTTGCGAATCTCAACATTGACTGCGAAATCGCTCCCGTCCGGCTTCTTTCTAGTAGCCAGCTCTCGTATCTTCGTTTCGAGCGCCGGTTTGGTCGCATCGGACTCTTTTAAAATATCAGCCAAACCGCGGGCGATATCATCCGCAGCATGCAAGCTGTCTATCATTTTGGGATTCAGCGTAACTGTGTAGGCTGTCCCTTCGACGGCAAGAACCTTGTCGTTCCGGTCCATAATGGTGCCGCGAACAGGCGCGATAATTCGGTCGGTTTCCCATCTTTGCTCGGCTTTTTCCAGCAGCCATGACGCATCTACCACTTGAATCCAATAGACTTTAACTATGAGGACAACAAAAAGAAGGGTAAAGAACCCTCCGATAAGTAAAGAACGCAGCTTAATTTTTTTAGTCATATCGATACCTGCCCGTTACGGTTTAGAAGCTGCTTTGGTAGTTTTGCCGCTATTGGTGCCTGACTTTGCTTTCCCCGGTGTCACTAGGCTTACTTGTTTCTCATCTTGCAGATTGAACCCGAGACGCACGGCTTCCTCTTTCAGCCGGTCCGGACTTTGCAGCTTCTCAACTTCCTGTTTGAGCGCGCTGTTCTGAGCTTGAATCTCGCGAATTTCCCCCTGCATTTTCAAGATACTTGCATTCATTTGATAGATGGACGCATATCGCCATATAATCACACCTGCTACGATGACACAGAGGAGAACTGTGAACAGATACAGCATTTTCTCTTGGGCCGGCAGCGATTTGTTGCGATAAACAACTTTGGTTGTCTCTTTAATCTTTACCTTAGCCTTTGGAACAGAACGTTTCTGATCAAGGGCCAAATTTCCCTGGATATAAGATGGCATATCAATTTCCTCCTTTTGGGTCAAAGCTTTTCTGCAATGCGCAGCTTGGCGGATCTTGCTCTCTGGTTCACCTCTAACTCATGCTCGCTTGGTATGATCGGTTTACGCGTAACTAATTTGAGATCACCGGATTTCTTGCAAACACACATCGGAAACCCCGGCGGACATGTACATTTTTCAACATTGTTGACGAAGAACTGCTTGCAAATACGATCTTCCAAAGAATGGAAGGTGATAACGGCGACTCGGCCTTTCGGAGCCAAACATCTCAGCGATTGCTCCAGCGCCTCTTCAAAAGCGCCCAGCTCATCGTTGACGGCAATACGCAGCGCTTGAAAGCTTCGCTTGGCAGGGTGACCGCCTGTTCTTCTGGCTGCCGCAGGAATCCCTTCCTTAATCAGCTCCACGAGTTCGCCTGTGGTTTCAATCGGCCCCTTGGTACGGGCTTCAGCAATAACGCCGGCGATTCGGCGCGAAAACTTCTCTTCCCCATACTCATACAAAATTTTCGCAATACGTTCAGGAGGCCATTCGTTGACGATCGTCTTGGCGGTTAATTCCGTCGTACGATCCATCCTCATATCGAGCTCAGCATCTTGATGATAGGAGAAGCCTCTCTCTCCGTCGTCCAGCTGCGGGGAGGATACGCCAAGATCGAAGAGAATGCCGTCGACCTGGGGTTTCCCGTCGCGTAGTGCTCTCGGCTCACTCATGAGGACGTGCTCCAAATCTCTGAAATTACTCTTCACGATTTTCACCCGATCCAGGTAGGGGGCCAGAACGGTCTGAGCATTGGCTAGCGCAACATCGTCCTGGTCAAGAGCAATGAGCAACCCATTCGGACCTAATTTAGATGCTATCAGAGAACTATGCCCCGCACCTCCCATCGTGCAATCCACGTAAACGCCATCGGGCTTTATATGTAATCCTTCAACTGATTCTTCCTTTAGTACCGTCACATGATGAAACATCTTGGTGTCCTCCTAAAAGTTTTGCTTTAGCAAAACTGTCTTCGTAAGCAATCTATAAATCAAAATTAAAATCGACGAGTTTCTCAGCTATTTCATTGAATGACTGTTCGGATTCATTCGCATAGCTTTCCCAAATTTGCTTGCTCCAAATCTCCACCCGGTTGGAAACACCGATAACCACACAATCTTTTTCAAGCTTGGCATGATCGACGAGATTGCCAGGAATGTTCGCCCGGCCTTGCTTATCAAGGTCGCACTCCGTTGCGCCGGAGAAGAAAAAACGAGTGAATGCGCGCGCGTCTGATTTCATTAGCGGCAGTGCTTTAAGCTTTTGTTCGAGTATCGCCCATTCGGAACGCGGATATACGAACAAGCACTGATCCAGACCGCGAGTGATAACGAAGGATTCGCCCAGGGCTTCACGAAATTTGGCCGGGATAATCATACGGCCTTTTTCGTCTATGCTATGTTGATATTCCCCCATGAACATAGCATGGCGCCCCCTTTCCCTCCACTTCCTACCACTTTTCACCACTTTTTAATCTTAATTCGCCAAATACGAAATAAATCCTGCTTCTTAAGCAGGATTTACGAATTTTTTTTCAATTTTAGGTCTATTCTGCGTCTATTGTTCCTTGTTTCTCTTCATCAAGTGAGTTCAAAGAAGCATTTTGTGCTTTGAGCTGATTTCTCATCGCCAGCAGCTCTTTGTTTCTTTTGCGCCTGTATACCCAAATCGGAACACCGATAATCAGGGCAATTACGATGATCGGAAAAGCCGCGGCCAGGAAAACAAGAATGCCCTGAAGCACCGCCACTAGTACATTTAGGCTAGAGTTCCATGCTTTCTGGAGCCGTTCTCCCAGTGTCATGTTGTTCGGATCCGACAGAAGCGGCTTCTTGTCCGTTTGCTGATACATGCGAATTTCAATCGTAGAGTACGCCACATTTTGATCCAAATATCTCATCCGGCCTTTGATCTGTTCGATCGTCTCCTGCACTTTGGACAGTTCGTTGGAGAAAGCGAGCAAATCATCCGTCTTAGATGCCTTCTCCATAAAACCGAGCAATCTGGTTTCTACCAGCTGCTTGGCTTTCAAACGTGAGCCAAGGTCCACGTACTCCTCTGTCACATCCTGCCCCTGAACGTTTCTTTGCAGCGACGGACTGATTTTCTCCAATCCGTCTAGCAAAGAAACAAAGCCGTTCGCAGCCACCTTGACGGTATAAGTGCCTCCTCGCTCTCCGGTAGTCGCACTCTCCGAAAACTGCAGGATGTAGGCTCCGCTCAAAGCAACCAGATCTCGCAGCGCCGTTTGGGCCTTGCTGTAATCTTCTACTGGCATGACTAGATTAGCGCGATAAATTAACTTGCGGTTAAAGCCGGCAGCTTCATCGCTTCCGATGGCCGGCATCACAGTTATCGCGCCATCCTTGGTATCTCCTGACGCATTTGCGGTCGTGGAGCCTGCCTCTTTTCCTTTGGCATCGCTGGCCGCTTGCGCCTGAACTGCAGACTGTGCTTCCGCGCGAGGCGAATCCATCTTCGCAGTGTCGCTGGTTCCACTCATTTGCAGCCCTGTAGACGAAGACGTGTTGTCGCTTTTGGACGAACTGCAGCCTGCCAAGAGACTGCCTGCCAGCATACATACGGCAAGCAGCAATGAAAACTTTTGAATCCACTTCATGACCCCCATCATGCCATCTCCTCACTACCAAATTTAGGTTATACACCCTATAAACGGAGGCCAGGCATGGAAAGTTGCAGGTAGTGTCCATAAGTTCCATACATTTCGGACACAGCGGCCGTTATCTTCGCGAAAAGCGTTGTATCACTCTGCGGGCGGACACCAGAGAACTTTATTTGCCGATCATGGGGCAAATAAGGTCCCCCAGAAGGCAAGTAACAGCGCTGGTGTCCGCTGCATGTTCAAAGAGACCCTTTTCCATCGAATAAGGGCCTCTCTGTCCGTTAGCGAGGACAAAAAAAAACCTCCCGAACCGCGCTAAGCGGTCCGAAAGGTCATCATGTTCTTAATGCTCTGCCCAGCTGTCAAGGTATACCTTTTGCTCTTCCGTCAATGAATCGATACTCGTGCCTAGTGATTCCAATTTGAATCTAGCCACTTGCTCATCCAAAACATACGGCACATTGACAACCGTTTTTCCTAATTTCTCGTATTCATCATTCACATATTTCAGAGACATCGCTTGGAGCGCAAACGTCATATCCATAATTTCAGCCGGATGGCCGTCACCTGCAGCCAGGTTGACGAGACGACCTTCAGCAAGCGCATAAATTTTGCGGCCATCGGTCAGTTGGTATTCTTCGATATTGCGACGAACGGTGCGCTTAGACACAGATTGCGCTTCAAGCTCAGGCTTGTTGAATTCTACATCGAAGTGGCCGGCATTCGAAAGAATGGCGCCATCCTTCATCACTTTGTAGTGCTCGCCGCGAATCACATCACGGTTCCCTGTTACCGTTACGAAGAAGTCGCCTAATTTAGCAGCTTCAATCATCGGCATGACCGCAAAGCCGTCCATGTAAGCTTCAACGGCTTTAATAGCGTCGATTTCCGTTACGATGACATTAGCGCCCAAGCCTTTGGCACGCATAGCCACACCTTTGCCGCACCAGCCATAACCGACAACAACGACGGTTTTACCGGCTACGACTAAATTCGTCGTACGGTTAATGCCGTCCCAAACGGATTGGCCTGTACCGTAACGATTATCAAACAAATATTTGCAGAAGGCATCGTTCACGGCAACCATCGGGAACTCCAGCTTGCCTTCCTTCTCCATCGCTTTCAAACGAAGGATACCGGTTGTCGTTTCCTCCGCACCGCCGCGCACTTGAACGGCAAGATCCTTACGCTCTGAGTGAAGAATGGAAACCAGATCGCCGCCATCGTCAATAATGAGGTCAGGCTTCGTTTCAAGCGCCTTAATCAACAGCTCTTTGTACTCTTCCGGAGTCGGATTGTATTTCGCGAATACCGTGATGCCGTCCTCAACAAGCGCTGCACAAACATCATCTTGCGTCGACAGCGGATTGCTGCCTGTAATTGTAACTTCTGCTCCGCCCGCTTGAACAACTTTAGCCAAGTAGGCCGTTTTTGCTTCCAGATGCAAGGAGATTGTTACTTTCAGCCCTTTAAAAGGGAGCTCTTTCTCAAATTGCTCACGAATGCGGTTCAAAACAGGCATATGGGCCTGGACCCAATCAATTTTCAAATGGCCTTCCGGCGCCAATGCGATATCGGCAACAATACTTTTTTCAATCGTTGTCATGTCCAATTCCTCCTACAAATAATAAACACGGTGCAAACCATCGACTGGAATCGGCGTCTCCAAAAGCTCTTTAAGCCAATCATTCCCATATCGATTCATATAAGCACACCCATTATACACTCTTTCTTGCGGCTTTGCTAACGGTAATATCGTTAACCGGATGCGCTCCAGCTGCCTTAACGCGGCATCAAACTGCGTTTTATACGCATCTGCCGCTTTGTGCTGCAGAAACTCGATCTGCTCAATAATTTTTGCCATGTTCGTATCTCCGAGCTTTTTGACACCTTGATTAATAACGGCCAAGGAGTCCACCAGCGGCGCGTAGCTGTCGCGGAATTCGCTTTTCACCCGATCAAAACGCTCATTTAACCGCAACGTATCCTGGGCGTCCAACCAATCTTGCTTTTTTTGCTCAAAACGATGCATGACATCCTCAAATGTAAAATCATACTTATGCATTTGCTTCTGCACGGTGCCCTCGATTAAGGTGAACTCCAGGCGCGGCGCCACAATCGGCATCTTCATGCCAAAATGGTCGAAAGCCTGCTTGATGAGTGCCCAATAGGCAATTTCACCAGGACCTAATACAGTCGCCAGCACAGGAAACAAAAACTCCTGCATGAGAGGACGGGACATAACGTTATTGCTGAGCTGCTCAGGGCTCGTTACCGCTATATCTTGCAGCTGCTCTTTGGTGAAGCGGTATTCCTTTTTCTTATCTGTAAAATAGTCGCCTTCCCGGTGCAGCAGCAAACGATGTCCGCCGGCATACACGAAAAGATTAGCCGCGTCATTCGGCACGTCCGCTTGAGAATTGTATCCGGCCTGCTGCACATCGTCCTGACTCTTCAGCAGAGACGTTGCAAAAGCTTCATTTTGCCTCACAAGCTGTTCGAACATCGGGGATTCAATCGCGCGCAAAGAAGGTTCGTCCGAATCAATCAGGATAAGTCCGTACTCGCCAAACAAGGTAGCCATCCAGCGGGCAAAAGCGTCCGACAGCGTTGCTCCGCCTTCTGCAGCGCTTTCTAATTTCGCCATCAGAGCGGCTTTGAACTCCGTATCCATCAAAGACTGATCCAGAGCCGCCAAAGCATCTTTCCACGATTCCCGCTCAAGCGGCAGCTTGCTGACGGACGTGCGCTGTCCGGTCGGATGGTCAACCTTGATTTTATCAATCTGCTGCGTATTCGACAGCGCAAATAGATGATTGACCTCGTCAAAATCATGATCCTCGCCGGCGATCCAGAAAATCGGAACGACTTGACGGCTTAATTTGGCGCTCCATTCCCGCGCTAGCTGAATGATCGTTATAGCTTTGTACAGAACAAGCAGCGAGCCGCCGAACAATCCTGCCTGCTGACCGCCTACAATAACAAGCGTCTCTTTGCCCTCAAGTGCGGCAATTTGATCAAACGCCGCTTCGGCGTTCCCGATTCTCTTGTTATAGGCTCGCAGCACTTCCACCAAGCGTCCGCGATCAGCCGATAAGGCGGGCTGCCCTTCGTCCAACCACTTTACGCGGGACTGCCAATCTTCTTGATGACCGAAATGATAAGGAAATAAGGCTGCAGCTTGTGCAGATTGATGAATATAATCTTCAGCTAATTTCTGATTCTTTTTCCAATGAAAAGTTTCCATTTGCATATGCGACTAGTGTCCCCTCTTCATACCAAATAAAACGACTATTCTTTGATTGTACACGGTAGGCCCGCAATCGTCAAAACTGTATTTCAAATAATTACAATTGAAATATTCAAATGCCAAAAAGCCGCCCCATACGGGACGGCTGGACAAAACTTAGTACAAATGGCAAGCCACGAAGTGATTCGGTTCCACTTCTTTGCTTGGCGGCATGGATTCCGCGCATTGCGGCATCGCTTGCGGGCAGCGTGTACGGAACGGACAACCGCTTGGCGGGTTGAGCGGACTCGGTACGTCGCCTTGCAGAATGATGCGCTCGCGCGTGCGCTCGATTTCCGGATCCGGGATCGGAATCGCGGACAAGAGCGACTGTGTGTACGGATGCAGAGGCTTCGCATACAGGTCATCTGAGGTTGTTACTTCAACCAGATTCCCTAAGTACATAACCCCGATCCGATCGGAAATGTGCTTCACCATCGCCAAGTCATGCGCGATGAATAAATAGGTCAAGCCCATTTCTTTCTGTAATCTTTTGAACAGGTTAACAACCTGAGCTTGAACGGAAACGTCCAAGGCAGAGATCGGTTCGTCCGCAATAATGAATTTCGGTTCAATCGCAAGCGCGCGGGCAATCCCGATACGTTGACGTTGACCACCGGAAAACTCATGCGGGAAACGGTTCGCATGCTCATCGTTCAGACCAACAGCGCGAAGCAGTTCCATTACGCGTTCCTTGCGTTTAGCACCGGAGTATAACCCGTGGATATCGATACCTTCGGCAATGATATTTCCTACTGTCATACGCGGATTTAACGATGCGTAAGGATCTTGGAATACCATTTGCATATTCCGGTTAAATTCTTTCAGCTTTTTGCCCTTTAGTTTATGGACATCCTCACCGTCGAAAATAACTTCGCCTTCTGTCGCATCATACAGTTTAATAATGGTTCTTCCTGCCGTGGATTTACCGCATCCGGATTCTCCTACGAGACCGAATGTTTCACCGCGGTTGATTTCGATGGAAAAATTGTCAACGGCTTTCAACACTTTACCGTTGCCAAGGTTAAAATGCTTCTTCATATTGCGAATTTGCAAAATTGGTTTATTGGCATTAGACATGTTGATGACCTCCCACTCCTACAGGACGTTCAACTTTCGGCGCATCCGGGTGCAGCAGCCAGCAAGCGGAACTATGCGTCTCGGAGAGCGTTGTGTGTTCCGGATCTACTTCCAAGCAATGATTCATCGCGTATGGACATCTAGCTGCAAAGGCACACCCTACTGGAGGTGCAAATAGATCTGGCGGCGTACCTGGGATCGGAACAAGCTCTTCATTCGCATTTGTATCCAAGCGAGGCACCGAACGAAGCAAGCCCCATGTGTAAGGATGCTGCGGATTGTAGAAAATTTCATCTACGGTTCCTTGCTCGATAATTTTACCTGCATACATAACCACGACGCGCTGCGCCATATCGGCTACAACACCGAGATCATGCGTAATTAGAATAATGGATGATTCCGTCTTCTCGGAAATGGTTTTCATCAAATCGATGATTTGAGCTTGAATCGTAACATCAAGAGCCGTTGTAGGCTCGTCCGCAATAAGAAGCTTAGGCGAGCACGCAAGTGCAATCGCGATCATGACACGCTGACGCATACCACCGGAAAGCTCATGCGGATATTGATGAATACGGCCTTCAGGCGAGTTGATACCGACAAGCTTTAGAATCTCAATCGCTTTCTCGGTTGCCGCCTTCTTGCTTAAGCCTTGGTGCTTGATAAGACCCTCAGTAATTTGGTCGCCGATTTTCATCGTCGGATTGAGGGATGTCATCGGATCTTGGAAAATCATACCGATTTCGGATCCGCGAATTTTTTCCATTTGTTTGTTGGAAAGTTTGGTAATATCCGTTTTCCCGTCAAACATGATAGAGCCGCTTTTTATATAACTAGGCGGAGTAGGAATTAAACGCATGAGCGTTTGTGCCGTAACGGATTTACCGCAACCGGATTCGCCTACAATCGCCAACACTTCACCTTTTTTCAAAGAAAAAGATACGCCGCGAACAGCTTGAACTTCCCCCGCATACGTGCGGAAAGAAACTCGCAAATCTTTCACTTCAAGCAAATTGTTTTTGGTGCTCATCATTATTCACCCCTTCTTACTTGCGCATTTTTGGATCAAGCGCATCGCGAAGCCCGTCGCCGAGCAAATTGAAGCTTAACAAAATTAAGCTGAAAATAATGGTCGGGAAAATCAGGCGATGCGGATATAACCGGATATAGTTGGCGCCGTCAGACAGCAAGTTACCGAGCGATGCAAGCGGCGGCTTAACGCCAAGACCGATGAAGCTTAAGAACGCTTCGGTAAAAATTGCCGATGGAACGACGAAAGTGATTTGTACAATGATAATCCCAAGCGCATTCGGAATCAAGCTGCGCAAGATGATACGCATTGGCGATGCGCCAAGCGTACGGGAAGCCAGTACGAATTCCTGTTCTTTAAGCGTAAGCATTTGACCGCGAACCAGACGGGCCATTGGAACCCATCCCGTTATGGCCATAGCCAAAATAATTGACGAAATACCGGAACCGATAACCATAATAAGCAGAATTGCGATGAGCAAGAAAGGAATCGCATAAACGATTTCAATTGCACGCTGCATCACTTCATCGACTTTTCCGCCATAGTAAGCAGAAATACCGCCGTAGATAACACCAACAACCAAATCAATTAAAGCTGCAACAATCCCGATGAACAAGGAGATACGGGTTCCCCACCATACACGTGTCCAGATATCGCGGCCGAAGTCGTCCGTACCGAACCAATGCTGGGCATTAGGAGAAATATTTTTTATTTTAAGATCCTGCGTCTGATAATCGTAGCTTGAAACAAAAGGTACAATAATCGCTAGTACGATTAAAGCAACCAATATAATTAAGCCAGCCATAGCCAGTCTATTTTTCTTAAGTCGTCTCCAAGCGTCCTGCCAATAATTGAGCGAAGGTCTTACGATTCTTTCGCCAGCCAATGCTTCTTTTGCAACGGGAGCAAACTTGTAGCTATTCTCTGTTGCGTTATTCGGAGTTTGCATGAATTATTTCCCGCCTTTCCCAAGACGAATTCTAGGGTCTACAAAACCATACACGATATCTGTGATAAAGATAACCAAAATAAGAATGGCTGAATAGAAAATCGTTAATCCAGAAATCATGGTGTAATCGTTGGAATAAACCGATGAAACGAAATGTTTACCCAAGCCTGGCACTGAGAAAATTTGTTCAACTACAAGGGTACCTGTAATAACGTTTACAAATATTGGGCCGATAATCGTGATAACCGGTAATATCGCATTTCGAATTGTATGCTTCACAACAACCGTAACATTGGACAAACCTTTAGATTTAGCCGTTTTAATGTAATCTTGATTCAAAACGTCCAGCATCGATGTACGCATCAAACGCGCCAGAATGGCAATGGTACCGAATGAAAGGGCAATCGCCGGTAAAACACGGTAGCTTGGTCCTTTCCACAAACCTGCAGGAAGAATCCCCCATTTAACACCAACATAGTACGAAAGCAATGGACCTAAAACAAATGATGGGATGGAAACACCCAAAATCGCGATAAACATAGCTGTGTAGTCGCCTGCTTTATTATGCTTCAGCGCTGCAATAATCCCTAATGCAAGACCAACAATAATCGCAATCGCGATCGAAATCAAACCAAGTTCTAGTGAAGACGGAAACGCTTGTTTGATAATGTCTGTAACTTTATGTGCAGGGAATTGAAAGGAAGCTCCTAGATCGCCATGGATGATGTTGTTCATGAATGTCAAATACTGTTCCCACAATGGCTTATCTAATCCGTATTGCTTAAGCAGCATATCTCTCGTAGCTTTAGGAATCCGTTCAGCGCCTTCTCCTAGTGGATTACCTGGTAAGTTTTTCATCAATACGAATGTAAATGATGCGATCAGCCATAACGTGACAAGCGCATATAAGAAACGGCGAAGAATGAACTTAACCATATTGCTCCTCCTTTAATAATTTAAAGCTAAGAAATTTAGAAGGGGCCGCTCCCACGAGGTGCGAACGGCCCCTTCCCTTCATACACAAATCTATTTGATCAAAAATTACTTAACGGAAGTCCATTTCAATTCCCACTCTTGACCGAAGGAAGGAAGGATCAAACCATCGATACTTGGTTTTTGCAAGTATGCGCGAGTACGGAAGTAAAGTGGAGCTACGCCTTGATCATCCATCAGGATTTTCTCAGCTTCGATCATTGCTTTCGCACGTTTGGAAGGATCAACTTCTGTTTGAGCTGTCTTGATCAGAGCGTCATACTGCGGGTTGCTGTAGTCGCCTTCGTCAAACTCTCCGCCAGTTACCCACATATCCAAGAATGTCATTGGATCGTTGTAATCTGCGCCCCATAGGGAAAGTGCGATTTCGAAGTCATGTTTGGAAGACAATTCGATACGCAGTGCGTGCGGAACCGGGTTCGCTTCAGCTTCGTAACCAAGGTTTTGTTTCCATTGTGCAAGGATGAACTCAAGTGATTTTTTCGCAGTTTCTGTATCGTCTGCGTTCACTTTCATTTTTGGAAGAGCTGTCAAGCCAGCTTCTTTCAAACCTTCTGCAAGCAATTGTTTTGCTTTAGCTGCATCGAACTTAGGTTGTGTATCGCCAGCAGATTTACGGAAGTCGCCGCCTGCACCGTCAGAAGTACCGCCAGGCACCAGACCTGTGGAAGCTACTGAACCGTTAGCAAGAACTGTATCTACGTAAGCTTGACGATCGATTGCCATACCTAGAGCTTGACGAATTTTCTTGTTAGCCAAGGCTGGAACTTTTTTCGTTTGGTACATCAAGTAGGAGTTAGTCAACTCTGGTTTAGGACGGTTGTCCGGCTTACCAGCGTATAGTTTCAATTGATCGCGGTTGATTTCAGTCAAATCAGCTGCGTCAGTTTCATACAAGTTAAGACCTGTGTTTGGATCTTTTACAATGTTGATTGTTGCTTTCGTAAGTTTAACGTTAGCAGCATCCCAGTACTTTTCATTTTTAACAAGTTCAAGTGTTTGGCCGTGATCCCATTTGCTAAGGATGAATGGACCTGCACCGATAACTTTGTCAGCTTCTGCACCATATTTATCGCCAGCTTTAGTTACGAAATCTTCTCTTTGTGGCAAGAAAGTTCCGAACGCAAGCATTTGTGTAAAGAATGTAACTGGTTTCTCAAGTGTAATTTCAAGCTGTTTGTCGCTGATTGCTTTTACGCCAAGAGCATCTTGAGCTTTTTTAACTTCTTCAGGAGTTTTCGCTTTAGTTACAGCTTCTCCACCTTTAATCCAAGCTACTACGAAGCTATATTGCCCTTTTGTAGCAGGATCCAATGTACGTTTGAAGGAGTATACGAAATCTTGAGCTTTTACCGGTTGGCCATCAGACCAGTTTGCGTTGTCTTTAATGTCGATTGTGTAAGTCAAACCATCTGCAGAGATTTTAGGGAAATCTTTTGCAAGACCTGGAGTTGCTTTACCGTCTTTGTCAGTACGGAACAAACCTTCGTTAAATGCGCTAATAAATGTAAAAGCAGCATTTGCTGTTGCTTTGGAGCTATCCATAACTGGCGGCTCTGCGGAAAAGTTAATTTTAATTTCTTGCGGTTTGTTCGATTTAGCTGGAGCTGAAGTTCCTTTTGTATCTCCGGACGGGGATGCAGAAGGACTTTCTTCACTCTTCGCGCAACCAATCGCAACGCTACCCATAAGCGTTAATGCTACTGCTGTTGAAACCCACTTCGTCGCTTTCATAAAACGCCTCCTCTAAAATTATGTATGTCTAGAATATCTATGGCTAGGTGTTTGATAGTTTTTATGACATAAACCTTACACCTTTAACCCAAAAATAATTGAAACCGCTTCAGACATGTCATAACATCTTACTTTAACCTCTGGTAAAAAAAATTACTAGACTCTACGCAAGGAATTATAACATAAAACCAAGCTTTGTCCAGACTTAATTTACCTTAGTAAGAATATTTGTTAAAAAAGAATGAAGATGAAGTGCCTCACGGATTCTAATTATACAACCATCGGTCAATAAAATCTAGACGATTTTCATTGTTATTTTCTACAAATCTCAAATAAAATATTACAAAGACCTTCGAAAAATCTCACCTTCTGCTTAATTCCAACAAAAACGCCCTTTTTACGTCGAGAATATATAATTTTTGCCGATATGCAAGAAGAAAAGCAGAATATAAAGAGCAGAGAGCCCTAAGAAGCTGAGCCTCCAGACGACTCTGCCTACTTTTAACAAATCCGTTTGACCTTTCAACTGCGTTTGATACCCGCCAATGACGCCAAACGCGATGAGCAGGATGAGCGTAATGAGCCAGAACCCAAAGTTCGTATGGAATAATTGATTCCACATCAAAGAAACTGAACCGAGGAGAAAGATGTTCGTAACGTCCATGGTCAGTCTAGTCGTCATTTTTTTATCGCGCAGAAAAAAGAACACCGCAAACCATAACAAAACAAACGTAATAAACGGCGCTACAGCCAGAACCGCATAAAGTGTGGAAATCCAACTTACCAATACATCCATCATCTTCAACCACCTACTATTCTAGAGCTTTCACTAATCGATACACTGTGAGATGTGTTGGAAGCTCGAGGTTCAGTTCTTCGGCCATCTGTAGAAAGCTTCCGTTTATTCGGTCAATTTCGGTCGTTCTGGAGAGCTCGATATCCTGCAGCATGGATGAATGATTCCCGCTGGTCGCTTCACAGACCGTTAGAATGGTTTGCCATAAATCGTCTGGCAGCTCGATGCCTTTTGCCTTCGCGACCATACAAGCTTCCCGGTAAAGGTCTTGCATGAGCAATCTTGTCCAAGCGGAATCCAGCAGCTCCCCATTTTTCACACGCAAAATAGCTGTAAGAGGGTTGATCACGGCATTGATAATCAATTTGTTCCAGATCCTTGCTTCCATGTTCTTCGACATAAAAGTTTGAAATCCTGCCTTATTGAGCAAGTTTACGATTAAAAATTCCATCGAATTTGCGTCATCCTGATCCATTAGACCTGGGACCCCGATATAGGTAGTGCCGTGGCCTGTGTGGGCAACGGCCGTAAGCCCTCTCCGCTTCGCCCCCTCAGTTGTTACTGCGAGCAGGAGCTTGTCCCTTCCGGCTGCTTGACTCAGCATTGATTCATGTCCGATTCCATTTTGGAAACTTACCAAATAAGTGCCGGAAGAACTTTGGGTATATATATAATGAACGAGTTCTTGCGTAATTGCAGGCTGTTTGACCATGAGAAAAATATAATCATAAGGCCGGACGGCGATATCAGTCGCTCCTGCTTCCAATTCCGCTTCCGCTTCCGTTTGATAATATCTAAAGTCTATTGAACCCCCGCGCGTAGTTCTATAGCTCTCCGGTGTCCCCTCTAACCGTATGCCTTCTTGAGCCAGACGGTCTGCCTGCTCCTTCGTACGCGCAACAACGGTCATATGCTCACACCATGCAGACAGTTTCGCAGCAAATAGAAGCCCCAAAGAACCTGCCCCAATTATCATCATACGCATCCCGATTCCTCCACTCCTAACCTTTGTCAATCATTATACAACAAAAAAGCCTCAGTCCAAGGTTTCCCTTAGGTCTGAAGCTTTTTCTTCTACCGTAACAACTGCCAACTTACTCTACTCTTTCTAAATTACCGTTTGCGTCCATCTTGAACCGCGGCTTCTCGTCTTCCTCTTCTTCCACTAAAAATGCCATCTTCCGGGCCCGGTCCATAATCTGGATCAACGCTTTGTAATCGTCATTGACGACGCGATAATCCGTTTCCACTTCATTGACTTGTTTATTGAGCTTGTTATTTTCTCTGCCCAGTCTATCTAGTTCGTCTTCCTTGTCTTGCAGCTCTTTTTCCAAGTTTTTAATATGACGATTCATATCTTGATACGTATTTCTCCATTGTCTCAGGAAGCGGATCACAGCATCGATCGATAGTGTTTCTTCCGTAAAGGATTCATTTTTGCCTGTTGACAATTCAGGAGCATCCAACACACCGACGGCCGAGGAGCCTGAGATGGAAACGGCAGCATGTTTTTTGAGCTGCGTTCTTTTTTGGCGCTGCGCTTTCGCAATCTGGATCGCCGCTTCATATTTTTTTCTCACAAAACTGTTCCATCGAAATCCGCACGCCGCAGCAGTACGTCCAATACGTTCCCCAACTTCCTCAAACGCGGATAATTGCGTACTTCCCTCTCTAATGTGACGCAGAGTCACTTCCGCTAAGATCAGATCGTCTTCATCGCTCCAAGCATCTTGTCTTATAGCCGACATAAGGTTAAACCTCCTAACATAATGTACAGAAAGAAGAATCAATTCGCAGGTACCGAAGTATAAATTGATTCGTGCCATTATTACTATTTCTATGCCCGTACTAGAGTTCATAGAATCTATTTGATACTAAATGGTATTGCCAAATTTTTTAACACTCATACATGGGATTCGGATAAAAAGACATACTACATCTATACGATGAAATGTTTGCAATTTCGTCACCGTTTGACGGTTTACACTGCTCGCTTCAAAAGGTATAATGTGATGTAGTTAAAAGTGCAACGTGGTACGAGAGGGGGATGTAACGAGAATGGATCGCATGTTTCGGGTTTTAGGTTTTTGGACACTTGTTATCGCACTGATGAGTTTAGCCGGCGATATGATACCTATGTCTCTGATTTTCTTTTTCCAAACAGCCGTATTCGTCATTCTAGGCTATATGCGCTTGTCAGAACGAACTTACATATTGTTGTTCTGGGGATATATGATTATTTCCTTCAGTGGGTTTACGTACTGGTCATTTTTCAAAATGTCCATCTAGTACAGAAGCAAACAACGAACAAAAAGGTGAACCGATGGTTATCCATCGGCTCACCTTTTTTTATTTGACGGCAAGGAACACTTTGAACAGCTCACTCATTTGATCGCTCAAGAGCAGCTGCCGGATAGCTCGGTTTCTTTTGGAAACTTCGCTGAACGGATTGGGATCGAAGTGATTTTGCAGCCGTTCCAAAATGCCTTGTTCCACCAGGAACTCCTTTTGCGTCTGCAGCTTAGTAACAGGAAATCCACTCTGCCGTGCAGCTGTTGCCAAATCGCTGAAGTTCACATGAGAGGTCAAATCCTGTTCCCCCTGATAGATCAACGGGTTATCCTGTGCCTGATGCTTCCGATACCCCATCAAAGTTCCTTGGGAGCGATGCGCGGCATACAGTTCTTCTTCGACATCTCCGTAATCAATAACGATGCAGCACCCGCTCTTCATGCGCCGCGATACCCGGGAGATCCAAGCCGCACTCTCCAGGTTAAGTTCACCGATTTGGCCTTCCAACCATTGAACCTTTGACCGCGCTAAGGTGTCTACTAATTGCCCGGAGAGATTGGGAAGCCATATTTCCGTGAACATCTCATCTTGTTCCAGCCAAGTCACATAGGCTTCCTCATATTTCCCCTCTTTATAGCGGATTCGGTGAACCGGGAAAGCATCCAATAGTTCGTTGGCAACAATAAACAAATGCTCCTCTGGCTCTTGAGCGATCCATTCAGCTTCGCTGGCAAATGCAATCAGCTGCTCATGCGCCTTCAAAGCAGTGAGCTGAAGCGCTCGGTGATAGGCACTTGATTCAATTAGCGTATAAGTTAATCGATCATAGACTGCAGGAGAACTTCTTTTCAATTCATCCAAAAGGTGCAGGGCCATTCGTCCGTTTCCCCCACCCCACTCAACCAGATGAATCGGCTCCGTGCCCGAAAGCTCGCCATGCTGCCTCAGCTGACCGTTTATGAAGGTCGCTATCATTTCCCCCATCACAGATCCGATGGAAGAGCTGGTATAGAAATCTCCTTCCTTGCCTATCTTGACGTTTTCATTGCGATAATAGCCATAAGGCTCGCTGTAAAGACAAATTTCCATATAGTCACGGAATGAGATTGCTTTTTTTTCTGCAGATTGTATGGCTTGAATGATCGTTGCAACAACTTCCGGATGTCCGAGCTGAAGATTCAAGAGAACCCCCTCCAATTGTTTACTTAAAGACAAAGCTGCAGGAAACCATTATAATGAAGATGAATGATGGAAGGAGAGACAAAATTCGCATGTCTAAGAAGTGGATCACCCTTACAGCGGTAACGGCAATCAGCCTGCTATCGTTGACAGCTTGTACAGACAATACGCAAGTGAAAGAAGCTTTCGAACAAGCGCTCAGCAAACAAAACGAAATGAAATCTTACACCTTTGAAGGCAGCACAACGCTTGCCATTAGCGATGCCTTATTGAAATCGTCAAACCCTTTAACGAATGGACTTCTCTCTTTAATGAAAGAAAGCACCCTGGATTGGAAAGGGATCAGCAATGTAGAACCGCTCGAATTCCAAACGGATTTGAAAATTACTCCTAAAGGCTCTACGTCGCCTATCGAGATTCCGATTCTCATTAAAGATAGCAAATTGTATTTTAATATGCCAGCATTAAATAAGACGCCTGACGAGTACTATACCGTTGATTTGCAGCAAATGAGCCAAAACGGCAAGAGCGCTTTATCGCTAGACACTTTGAAAAACACATCCCAGCTGTCCAGCGCGCTTAGTAAACTCGTTTTTGACGGCATTGATCCAAAATGGTACAAAGAAGCCAAAGAACCCGTCAAACTAAAAGACGGCTCGTCCGCCAAATCGATCAGCGTCGAGCTTACAAGCAAAAACGAAAAAGAAATTAATACATTATTCCAAACAAAGCTGCCTGAATTTTACGGATACCTGCAAAACAACGGACTTCTTACCGCAGACAAAGCCGAACAGCTCAAAAAATCGCAGCCTTCTGCCACTCAGCTGAAAGCACCGAGCAAGATGGTTGTCGCGATTGATGATAGCGGATTTATCCGGGAGCAAACCTTCGATATCGCCTTTCAAATGACTGTCGACGGCAAGGCGCAAGACAATCATATCGTCCTTCACCAGACGTATGACGCGATTAATAAAGCTGCCCCGTTAACCAAAGAAGTACCGAAGAAAGTGAAAAGCTTTGACGACATTTTGAAACTCCTAGCGCCAGCCAAAAAATAGATATCGCGCTTAATACTTACTTCTTCCCCGGAGGTAAGTATTTTTTTGTGCTTCATTTAATAGAAATATATGATAATCTGTTCATAGGGGGAGAATGCGTTCGATGAAATATAAATTCATAACAGTGATGACGTCCTTGTTATTGCTGCTGCAGCTGACACTGCCGGTTCATACAGTAATGGCTGAAGAAAATAATCCGGGGGCTGATGAAGCCAAAGCACTCGTACAAAAAGGACTTACCATCTTTGAGATCGACAAAGAAGTTAGCCGGCTCAATGAGCAAGATGCCAAGATCGGCCTGCAAATTAAGCAAAACGAACAAGATATTGCGAAGCAGAGCAGCAATGTGGACAGCACGCGAAAGCATGCAGGCAAAGTGATGAGGGCTTATTACACCGGAGACCGCGATTCGATCTGGATGCTGCTGTTTTCCGTTAACTCCTTCTCGGATGCCTTGCGCATGTTCGAATATTTGCAAATGATTATAACGAATGATCATCGCGCCTTAACAGCTTTTACGGATTCGTTTAATAAATTGAAAAGTTTGCAAGGTGAGCTGCAGGCTTCTCGTGCCGAGCTGCAAAAGACGAAAGATAAATATTTGGAGCAGCGGGAAAGGCTCGTAAAGCTGCAAGAAGAGCTGGATAAACAACTTGCCGTCAGCGCCCAAGCGCCCGCTATCGAGGCTCAAATTAAAAGTTTAAATGAGCAATGGAAAAAAGAGGGGATCCCTTTATTCCGCGAGTATTTGAATAATTTATCCGCAGCGTTCCGGGAGCTTCCGCAGTATGTAACGAAAGAAAATAAATTTATGGACTTATCTTCGATTAAAAACCCTGTTATTACAATCAGCGATACGGATTTTAACGCCTATTTGCATGACAAAAACGAGCTGCTGCAAAACTTGAACTTCCAGTTTGCCGATGATGCCATTATTGCCAAGGGTCAAAAGGATCAAGTGCAGGTAACGATCGCCGGCAGATTCATATTGAAAGAAAATCCAGACATGAATGAGGTCCGTTTTGTCGTGGATATCCTTGAATTCAATGGCTTCCAACTGCCCGACACCACAATCGAAGATTTCTCAAAGGAATTTCAGCTCGGTTTCGTGCCGAAAAAAATCGTCAGCTATCTGGATGTCGTTAGCGTGCAAACGAAGAATGGCACCGCAGTTGTGAAACTCAAATTATCCTTGTAAACTAGCTATGGATAAACAAATGAAGCGAGGACATACGATGCAATCGAAAATTGGACTTTTAATGGATGTACCCGAAGGAAGACTGATCAGCTTTTACGCTGAAATTGAGAAAGCGCTAGCCGGCAAAGCGGAAATATTCGACCGCGACAACGAAATGTTAATTGTCAGCAATGAAGCGCAGAAGTTTGCCGTTCTGGAGGTCATGGCGCAGCACAACGTCGATACGGACCAAATGGCGCTGGGCCTGCTCCCCGAAGACGCGGAATTGACGGACCTTTTCAGCGATTATGGGTTTACAAGCGAAGGCGAGCACAATTACTTGTACGAGAAATTAGTTGTCCCTTTCCGCTTTACCGAAGATAGCAAGCAGGCGGATGTCGATCAGGCTTCGCTGCAAATCGAAGAACACCTGCTAGCCCTCTACAAGGACGAGCAGCGCGATGTTTACGTCGTAGACCGCCAGCTTGAAGAGCTTATGCACGGTATTGCCAAAGCTTATCGGTGCCGCATCGAAATTCTTGCCTAAATCAAACAAACCCCTCATTCCCACTTCAATGTGGGGTGAGGGGTTTTCCTTTGATCAGATCAGAGCAAATCAGCCGCTAACTGCGCCAGATGCGAACGTTCTCCCCGCTCCAGCGTAATATGCCCGCTAATGCCTTCCTGTTTAAATCGTTCCACCACATACGTTAATCCGTTGCTTGAAGCATCGAGATACGGATGGTCGATTTGGTCAGGATCCCCTAGCAGAACTATTTTACTTCCTTCGCCTACGCGGGAAACGATCGTTTTGATCTCGTGCTTGGATAAGTTTTGCGCTTCATCGATGATGATGAATTGTCCCGGAATGGAACGTCCGCGAATATACGTGAGCGCTTCGACTTGAATGCTGCCCAGGCCGGCAAGCACCTTCTCGATGTCACCCGGTTTTTTCGTATCGAATAAATACTCCAAATTATCATAGATCGGCTGCATCCATGGACGCAGCTTTTCCTCTTTTTCACCAGGCAAATAGCCGATATCCTTGCCCATGGGTACAACGGGACGAGCAATAAGCAATTTCTTGTATTTCCGGTCATCTTCAATCTTCATAAGGCCTGCGGCCAGCGTGAGCAGCGTCTTGCCTGTTCCCGCTTTCCCAGTGAGGGTGACGAGCGGGATATCGTCATTGAGCAGAAGCTCAAGAGCCATGCGCTGCTGCGCATTACGCGCGGCAATTCCCCAGATGGGATCGTTACTCATAAAGAGCGGCTCAAGTTTTTTGGCATCCGTCGTGACTTTCAGCAAAGCGGATTTGGAGGAACCTAGTTCATCGCGCAATATAACAAACTCATGAGGATGAAGCATGTACCCCAAATTCAAGGAAGTCACGGTTAAGAAACGATATGAGTAAAATTCGTCGATCACAGACGGGTGAACATAGAGTGTGATACATCCTGTGTACATATCCGTCTGAGCTACGATACGGTCAGTTAAATAATCCTGCGCAGGAATGCCAAGCACATCCGCTTTAATCCGCACCAGCGTATCTTTACTAACGATCACGACCGGTCTCGGATAATCATTGGCTTGCTCCTCCAAATGGTAATTGAGGGCAACCGCAAGTATTCGGTTATCATTCGTCAACTCGGAAAATGTATCCTGCAGTTTAGCAAAACTGCGGTGGTTAAGCTCAACTTTAATGCTTCCGCCTTGTTCAAGCGCGATGCCATCGGATAAGGTACCCTTGGTCCTTAATCCATCGAGCAGCCGGGAAACATGTCTCGCATTTCGGCCTATTTCATCCGCATTTCGTTTCTTAGAATCGATTTCCTCCAACACCACGGCGGGTATGACTACTTCATTATCTTCGAACGCGAACAAGGCATTTGGGTCCTGAAGCAGTACATTGGTATCTAACACGTAAATTTTTTTCATTGGTGTGTCCCCTCCCAGATTTGGCGTCAGATCATTGGTTATATTCCATACATACAACCTAGCTGTACAGGACAAACTAAACGCGAGATTCAAGGAAAGGATCGATTCTAGTGAGACTATTGTGCGTATTTTCGTTGGTACTAACCCTCGCGGTTGGCTGTAGTCAAGCGCCGAAAAGCGGTGCCCCCTCTCAAGATACAAATCAAAGACAAGTGAAGGTTCAACAAATTGCCCCTCAAAAACTAGAAATAAAAGATTCTAAAGCAGTTGCAGAGCGTTTGGAAAGCCTAGCCACCAGTATTCCTAATGTTGAAAGCGCGCATTGTGTCGTATTCGGCAATACCGCCGTGGTTGGCATTAACCTTAGAAAAGATTTGGACCGCGCGAAAGTCGGTACCGTCAAATATTCGGTCGCCGAAGCGCTCAAGAAAGATCCCTACGGTGTGAATGCCATCGTGACAGCAGATCTCGATTTGGATCAGCGGCTGCGCAACATCCGGGATAACATCAGTGCAGGAAGGCCGATTACCGGTTTCGCTGAGCAAATGGCGGATATCATGGGCCGGGCGATGCCGCAGCTGCCGCGTGATATTCGCAATCCCCAAGACAACACAGGACCGGGTCCTAATGATGCGAATCAGGCCCTTAATCCACAGCCATAATTCACGGAAAGATGACAAAAAGCCTGACTGCACAGAGCAGATCTAGGCTTTTTTTATCGCATCAAAAACTTGGCCGATTCGCTTATCCGTTACTCGGCACGCAAAAGTTTTCTCATATTCATCTGTTGTCATCATTAGGGCGCTGTTCATCTTATGCTCCGGTAAAGCTGTGATGTGTTCAGCCATATCGCTTGCGCCTCCTACAAAGGTGGTTGAAAACGATCCTTACACTAACAGTATAGCATAGCCGGTGGCAAGCGTTCCACCATTATGTATCTATTTTCAGGTCATGCGAACACTCCTTTATCATCCAGATATACCTTATTGTACGTCGGATTAAAAAAGTTATGTCCCCAAATGTCCCGCCTACTGATTATTGTAAATCGGATTGGCATTAATATCATCCAGCAGCTTTTCCGCGGCTTCGCGGTCAAAACTTTGTATGCTCTTCATCCCCTCGCGCTCATAGGAAATGTGAATTTTCATGGGATCGGATTCATTCACAAGTTCAACATGGCTGACTCCATGATCTTCCTGCAAAATCATAGCGAAGAAATCGAGCGTTTCTTGGGCCGCTTCATCGCTTGGCCTCGCTTCGCTGACAATGTGCATTTGGAGCCAATTGAAAAACGTATCCTGGAGATTCATCTTAATGCCCATCCTCCCTAAGTAAAATAACGTCGCAGCCGGACTCCAGCCAACGCAGCCATTGATTTTTCCAATCGACAGACGCTGCACCCAAATCACTTTCATTCAAGGCGGAAACCAGTTCCGCAGCTTCCTTGCGCGTGAGCAGACGGTCCAGAAAAGCTTCTGCACAGTGTGAAAGGTGAAAAGGATTGCCGTCAAAATGAATCGCATCAGCATGCCCTAAATCCACTTCCGCAAGGTCAGAACCGCATAACTCCTCGTCATCGCTTAGCAGCAGACTGGATTTAAACATAGCGAGCAGTCTCGGATGCTTTCCGTTGGCTTGCTCTCGAAGCTTCTCTAATGCACTCAGCGGCGTGCAGTTGATCCGGTCAGCCCCAAACACCAATGGCGAATAGCTGACAATCGGAGTTAACCAATACCGCGTCATTCCGGGTTACCGCTCCCGGTTCTTTTCTCGATAAAATAGCGAATTCGAACCAGGAACATTAAAGAAATAGCGACAGTTAAGCATAGTACAATCGGCAATCCCACAAGCTGAAAACCAAGCAGCATGATCGAACCGATGGCCATAAGCAAATAAACGATGGCTGTCTTTAGAACCGGCAATTTGCGTGTGCGGAAAACTTTGTTATACACGTAAGACATGAATATAAAGATTAACAAATAAGTGATGTAAATGTGATTACCAAACCACTCGTTCAAAGCCGTCAACACCATACACTCCATTTCGCTGCAAAAAGTAATGTCAACTCTCATTATCGCTTAAATGCGCAAATAAATAAAGGGAAATGCAGCCGGTTGGCTGACATTTCCCCTATTAAGAACACTTTGTGAACTAAACGTTCGCTTCAGCCATTTTACGTTGTTTCTCAGCACGTTCACGTTCGCTCTTGTTCAAGAGCTTCTTACGGATACGAACCGATTTTGGCGTAATTTCACAATACTCGTCATCGTTCAAATACTCGAGCGCTTGCTCCAAAGAGAATACGCGCGGAGTTTTCATTTTCACTGTTTCTTCTTTGTTCGCGGAACGGATGTTGTTTACCGCTTTTTCTTTACAAATATTTACAATGATGTCATTGTCGCGCGTATGCTCGCCAACGATCATGCCTTCATAAACTTCTGTTTGCGGATGAACGAACAGGATACCGCGGTCTTCGACGGAAAGAATACCGTACAGCGTGGATACGCCCGTTTCACTGGATACAAGCACGCCTTCATGACGTCCGCCAACGTTAGCTCCTTGGTATGGACCATAGCTGTCAAACGCATGGTTCATGATTCCGTAGCCGCGAGTCAGCGTCAAGAAGTTCGTTCTGTAACCGATCAAACCACGCGCCGGAATCAAGAACTCAAGACGAACGTTTCCGCTGCCGTTATTGATCATGTTCACCATTTCGGCTTTACGGGAACCTAAGCTCTCCATAACGGAACCCATGCTGTCTTCCGGAACGTCGATGATCAAGCGCTCGATCGGCTCCATTTTTTGACCTTCGACTTGACGAATGATAACTTCCGGCTTGGAAACTTGCAATTCAAAGCCTTCACGACGCATGTTCTCAATCAAAATACCCAAGTGAAGCTCACCGCGGCCGGATACGATGAAAGCATCGGGGCTGTCTGTATCTTCAACGCGCAAACTTACGTCTGTTTCCAGCTCTTTGTACAGGCGCTCACGGATTTTACGGGAAGTGACCCATTTGCCTTCACGGCCTGCAAAAGGTGAGTTGTTCACGACAAATGTCATTTGAAGTGTAGGCTCATCAATTTTCAATACAGGCAATGCTTCCGGATTCGCCGGATCTGCTACGGTTTCACCGATATTGATATCTTTGATACCCGCGATCGCAATGATATCTCCAGCTGCCGCTTCTTCGATTTCAATCCGTTTCAATCCGTTGAAACCGAACAATTTCTCAATTCTGGCTTGCTTTTGTCCGCCTTCGCGTGTCATTACTGCTACAGTTTGGCCTTGACGAATTTTACCACGGTTCACACGGCCTACGCCGATACGGCCCAGGTACTCGTTGTAATCCATAAGGGTAACGAGGAATTGAAGAGGTTGGTCAACATCTTCTGTCGGAGAAGGGATGTGAGTAACGATCGTCTCATAGATAGCTTCCATGTTCTGATCTTGTTTTTCCGGGTCAAGGCTTGATGTGCCTTGCAATGCGGAAGCATAAACTACGTGGAAATCAAGCTGCTCATCGGATGCGCCCAGCTCAATGAATAGATCCAATACTTCATCCACAACTTCAGCGGGACGAGCATTCGGACGGTCGATTTTGTTAACTACGACTACAGGTTTGAGGTTGCTTTCCAGCGCTTTGCGAAGTACGAATTTCGTTTGCGGCATAGTACCTTCGAAAGCGTCTACGACTAGTAGAACGCCGTCAACCATTTTCATGATACGCTCTACTTCACCGCCAAAGTCGGCGTGTCCAGGCGTATCTACGATGTTAATCAGGTAGTCTTTATAGTTAATAGCTGTATTTTTGGCTAGAATGGTAATACCGCGTTCTCTCTCGAGATCGTTGGAGTCCATCGCTCTTTCTTGGATAGCTTCATTATCGCGGAATGTACCGGATTGTTGAAGCAATTTATCTACGAGTGTTGTTTTGCCGTGGTCAACGTGTGCGATAATTGCAATATTGCGAATCTTTTCTCTTGCCTGCATGAATGTCAAACCCTCTCTACCCTATAATTTTCGTCTCTGTTCATAAAACAAGCGTCGGACAAAAGCGCCGACGCTTGACATTTATGTTTATTATACGCAGTTTCTCGACATTATGCAAGGAAAATGACAATCAACATAAAACTTTTACATGCGGCACACGGGGATTACCACACATTCTTCCTGCGGAAAATCATAAGAAGCCCAATTGCAACAAGGATCAAAGCGATTACATATATCCCTAATTTAACAAGCAGCGTGATCCCGAATAATACAACGGAAACGATCCCCAGCACGACTGCGCCTATCCAAACCCCCCGGTCACTCCCGCGGTCAAACAGATGAAGCTCATATAATCCGATGGCGACGCCGAGGATGAAGCCAGGCCAAAGATAGCTCATGGATCCCCAACCGAAAATATTGCAGAAAAAAAACATCAAGCCATACGTCGTCAATATGCCGCCAGGCACGAGCACGCCGGCCGGCCATGTGCGATTGAAGTACAACACGTGGAAAAGCAGTCCCGGAGCAAGCAAAACAAGCGGCCAGAAAAAGGAAAAAATAAAGTGAAAAACGCCTAATTTCCCGAGTAGCAATAAAACGGCCAGGCCAATTAACAGGATACCGATGGAGTAGCTATTTCTAGCCATGCGAATTCCCTCCTATTTCACTTGTCAATGCGGTGTCCGTTTCGACACCATTCAACATGTAGTTTATCGCAACTGGCTCAAAAATGCTAGCCTGCGGGCTATTTGCGGCCTCGCCGTTTCGCTTCCAGCAAACGGCTCATGCTGTCCGGCGGCGCGGAGTCTGCCGCAGGAGGCGCCGGCGCAGCAGGCTCCGGAGCCACTGGCTGCGCCGCAGCCGGAGGAGCGCCGCCGGCGGCCCGGCGCTCGCGCTGCAGCTTGTGCTCCGCAAGCTGCTTCCGCTGCCGGAGACGCGCCAGCGGCGTCTCCGCGGAGGGCGGGCCCGCCGCAGCGGCCCGCCGGGATAACGCCCGGCCCCGCAGGCCGGACGGAAGGGCAATGCGCCGCGCTGCGATGTCCATCAGCAGCAGCGCGAGCGCGGCCATCAGCAGGTACTCGCTGATGGGGGTGTACCGCTTCTGCGCGGCGGAAGCGAAGGCGAAGGCGGCCTCCGGATGCTCCAGCGAGAGCATCCGGCCGCCGGTCAGTTCGGCCAGCTGCTGCAGCCTGCTGAGCCCGGAGCCGTCCGTGATCCGGTATTCCGGGGAATACGGGATCACGAAGCCGGTCGTGGAGCTGCCGATGACGCGCCGCTCCGCCCCTTCCTGCTCGCTGCCGGGAGCGAGCAGTTCGGTTTTCGCCACATAGACGCCAGACTTATCCACAGATAGCTGTGCTGAATATTCACCGGGAGCTGTAGACGTAAAGGTGACTTCATGTGTCCCCAAAGCTTCATCCGTCAACGTAGCCCGGAGCTCCGCTTGACCACTACTCGTATTGTCCGGCTCGGCATCTCCGGTCTTTGCCTGAAGCGCCAACTCGTCACCGGACAAATGCCCGTTCAATTCAAGCGGTGAAGCTTGAAATTGCGGGAATGTCCACTTGACCATGCCGGCCAGCATCTGCGCGAAGGAAGGCCAAGTTACCCAGTTCGCGGACCAGGCGCCTGTCATATCGCTCGTCCAGGCGACAGACCGGCCCGAACCGTACTGCCATCTCGCTAAAACCGGATCAGGCTCAGGGCTGGACAGCACCACCTCCGCTGCCTCCTTAGGCGTAGCGGCAATATAGCCTTGCAGCTGCGGCAGCCCTCCGCCCAAGAAGCTTGCCCAGTCCGAACCCCCTGTCAGGGCAGGAACGAACGGCTGATTCACGACATAGGTACGGGAAATGAGCACCGCTTCCCGGCTAAAAATCGCCGGGATCGTCGTCTGATCCACCGCAGCGTAGTATCTGCCCTTCGCCAACTCCGCCAACCTGCTCAGCAAAGCTTGATCCGCATCCGTACCAATGGCTACCGTCGACATGGTCATGTTCATCTTTTGCATATCAGCGGTCAAAGTCTCATAGCTTTGCGTCGTCGCCGACTGACCATCCGTAAGCAAAATGATATGCTTCCGCTGGGCGTCAACCTTCGAGAGCTTCTTAAACGCCTCTTCTACCGCCGTATAAATTTCGGTACCGCCGTCCGCAGGAATGGCGTTGATTTTTTGAATGACGTCCGGCTTCTGAGTCAGCTTTTGCGGCTCCACATACCAATTGGGCGAGGCATCGAAACCAAGCACGCCCAGCGTATCTTTGTCCCTTAGAAGGTCCACGGTCCGCGATGCCGCTTCTTGCGCCAGCTTCATTTTCTCCCCGGACATGCTGCCGGATTTATCGATAACGAGTACAATGCCCAATGACGGAATTTCCCGCTTGCCGCGCAAATCCATATAAACAGGCAGCGCACGCTCGATCGGTGTCTTGAAGTACCCGCCAAGCCCGTAACTGTTATCTCCTCCAAGCATGACGAGTCCAACGCCATAATCGCGGACGCCTCTTTCGATCATTTCCATTTTGGTCTGAGAGATTTGCGTAGCCGCCACATTGTTAAGAATAATGCTCTCAAAGCTTGTGTAAGACATGAAATCATTAGACAGAAGCTCCGGCTGAATCGTTTCATACGGGATCAGAGCAGCTTGCAGCGCGCCCTCCACATTTTGGGAAGTGCCGGCCTTCCCTTCGACAATAAGCACCTTCGGCGGACCTTGGACCTTGCTGAAAGCATAGTGCGTATTGTTCGCTGAAAGCTCATCGCCTTCCATATACACTTCAGCGCGATAGCGATGAAAGCCCGGCTCTTTGGCTAACGACTGCACCGCAAAACGATTCTCTCCCTTCGCAAGCTCCAGGGATTCTACCGTCATTTCCCGATTGTCCTCAAATATCCGCAATTGCGCCGGTCCGGAATGCGTGGAACGAATGACGACTTCGATTGTGTAGGCTTCGGCTTGAAAAAGCTTATCGGGAACGCGCACGGCTTCGACCGCTGCATCCTTGCGTTCTTTGCCGGCAAGCGGAACGATATCCACCTGAATCCCGCGATCGCGCAGCAGTTTTCCTTGGCGCAGCATATCGCCGACATTTTCTTCGCCGTCCGACATGAGGACAATGCGCCCGGCATTTCCTTGTCCGAGCAAGCCGTAAGCCAACTGCAGGCCTGAGGCCACGTTCGTAAACTGCGGGTTAGCTTTGGCGGCGAATTGAAAACTGTCCATGTCCCTGGCATCGAGCGGTTTTTCAATCGAAGCCTGAAGTGCCAGCGAAACGACACCGGCTTCGTCCTGTCCGGACGTGCGCGCCTTTACGGCATCCCTGATCCACTGCGCCTCTTTGGCTTCTTCCTTCACACTGTCGGAGCGATCGACGACAAACACAACGCTCTTAAGATTCGGACTTCTAAACAGCTGAGCGCCAGCCAGCACCAACACCAAAAGGAGCAGCACAGCGGCGCGCAGTGTGGCGACGACTCTTTTTCTCGTCCCTTGCAGCCTGTGCAGCGTTCTCCAAAGCCACCAGAGGTAGGCTGGCAAAAGCAGAAGCAAGAGCAGCACAAGCGAATGCTCAAACTGAATGCCCACGCCGGTACACCTCCCATTCCGTCACAAGCAGCATCATTAACACCATCACGATCCAAGGAACTAGCGAAGCAACTGCTGCGCCGGAGTCATTTCCCTTATCGGTCACAGCCAGCACTTCAGGATTTGGCTTGTAGCTCAGCTTGCTTTCGCTAAATGCATTCACATTGGATTCCCTTGCATCCATCACCGCTTCCAACAAACGCGCCCCAACCACATGCCCTCCTTCGTCAAACTCCTTAAACGTGTACAGTCCCGGCAGCTTGGGAACCGTTTGCCTGGAAGCCAGCGCATTGCCGTTTCGCTCTGCCGGTTCCCCGGAATCCTCCTCTGGATCCGTGGTCCAAACCGCTTTCACCGCCTGAGGATGAAGAGACACGTCAATCCGTTCGCCTGCTGTAACGCGGCCAAGATTACCTCCTTGATGCTGGGTTAGCCAGGCCACGGCATTTTGCACAAGAATGGGAAATTCCGACCGCAGTGCCAGATCCGATTGATCCAGCGGAAAAGTGAAGGACAGTCTTGGAACGCCATCCTCCGTACCTGCCAAGATCAACGGAATTCCGGATGAGGAGACGATCGCTTTCTCCCATGGAAGAGCAGTTCTGCTCTGAGACTGTGCAATATTGACATCCTGCAAACGAATATAGCGCATAATCGGATGATCCTCGATCGTATAGGGATTTTTGAGCGTCACCGCTTTAGCCGATTCTGAAGAAGCAAAGCGCCATATGGGTTTGGAGGCGAGAATATCCCGCCATTCTTTCGTCGCCAAGCCCGCTTCATCCACACCGTCCAAAATGATGAGATGGGGAGACCGCCCAATTGGCGGCGGATAAGTACCGTCCCCGCTCTTTTGAATGTGAAGGACGTCCGCTTTGGCCAACATGAGTGCTTTTTGAAGAAAAAGACTGCCTTCCCCCACATACGCAATTTGCGTTCGCCCTGTTTCTTCCGAAAAAGCATAGGCCGTATTATCGGCCTCCAAAGCATCCTTCGTCACAATCTGAAGCTTGTACACCTGGCTGCTTGCCAACTTTTCAAAATAAATCGACTTTTGTTCGCCGGCCTTTAGCTGCAGCGTATCTGTACGAACGGCCTGCGAATCCGCATAAAGCTTGGTTTCCACAGCAGTGCTTACCGCCCCCCAATTTTTCAGCACAGCGACAGCTCTGCTCTCCGTCTCACTGTTTTTTACGCCGAATTGGGATATGGATACGTTAAGGGCTGCGTCCTCTATAGATGGCGGAAGGTTTGCTCCTGTCCCCTGTACGTTTACGATGGCAACAGGAACTGTAAAAACGATTTCCTCCACTTTCTCGAACCACTGGCTGTCCGTATAGATGCGCACTTCCCCATCGGACTCTTCGCGGGTTAGTGCGGAAGCCAAGGACAGGGATTCCTGTACATTCGTCCTTCCATAGAAAGGGGTTACCTTATCCAATGCGGCCCGAAGCGCTGGCAGAGCCGGCTCCTTTTGCAAAAGCAGCTCAGGCTGATCCTTGATGACCATAAGCGAATAGGTGCGGTTTGATGCTTCATCGCGTACATAGGACAAAATATCCGCTTTGGCTTGCTCCAATCTGGTTGAGCCTTGATTCGTTAACGTTTGCATGCTTGCCGACGCATCAAGGACGAAGAAAACATGAGATTTCGCCGTTTGGTGCCCCCGGATATAAGGCTGCATCAAGGCCAGCACGAGCAAGGAGGCCGCCAGCAGCTGAAGCAGCAGCAATAATTGGCGTTTGAGGCGCTGCCAAGGCTGATTGGCCTCCTGCTCGCGGAGTACGCGCCGCCACAGCATATGGCTGGATATCTCGGTATCGAGATATCGGCGTTTCAACATATACAGCAGCAAGATGAAAGGTATGGAAAGCGAGAACCATAGCCCGCTTAATGTTGCGAAGTGCATGAAAGACCCTCCTTTCCGAAGCAATGACCGTCAGCATGACGCCCGCGTTCAAATGCTGATCTTTGGGCATACTTAATGGCGTGCAGTCCGATTTTCCCCTGGCTAACAGGTTTGCCTATGTCCAACTTAGGAGGTCACATGAAATCTTTATCGGGAAGTGAAAAGAAATATCAGAAACCGCTTTGGACCAAAGCTTTTCTCATCACGTCATTGTCCAATTTGCTGCTTTTTTTTAGTTTTCAAATGTTGATCCCGACCATCCCTACGCATATCTCGCAGTTAGGGGGAAATGACGTGCAAGTCGGACTCGTTATCGGTATCTTTACCATTTCGTCGCTGCTCACCCGACCTTTTGCCGGACGAGCACTCGATCTGTTGGGGCGAAAGCATGTGCTCCTTGTGGGATTGGCAATTTGTACGCTTACGATAGCCGGTTATTCGTATATGGCTGCCATTACACTCATTCTTGCGGCCCGGTTCGTCCACGGCATCGGTTGGGGCATATCCACAACGTCATTAGGAACGGTCATCGCAGATATCATTCCGCCCGAGCGACGCGGGGAAGGAATGGGCTACTACGGATTATCCAACACCTTTGCGATGGCTCTCGCTCCGCTTACCGGACTATGGATCTTGCAGCAGTACGGATTCCACCGCGTATTGCTGCTATCCACGATTTTGGCCTTGCTATCCTTATTCAGCTCTCTCTTTATTCCATATACGAATTCTGTACGTCTCGAAAAACCGGCTCAACGTCCGAAGCTCATGGACCGTTTGTGGGAACGGACGGCCTTGCTCCCTTCCGCATTATTGCTGTTCACCGCTATTTGTTACGGAGGGATTGTAACTTTTATTACCCTGTTCGGCCATGAAGCCGGCATTTCGAATGTCGGTTGGTTTTTCCTTTGCAATGCTTCCATGGTACTCATCGTGAGACCGGTAACAGGCGTGCTATTTGATCGGAAAGGGCCTGAATGGGTGCTGCTCCCCGGCGCGTTATTCACGATAACCGGACTGTTCTTGCTCTCCTATGCACATTCAGAGCTTAGTCTGGCAATGGCCGCGCTTTGTTACGGCATCGGCTTTGGCTCCATACAGCCTGCTCTGCAGGCGTGGACGATTGCGCGTGCAGCCCCAAACCGGCGCGGCGCAGCGAACGGAACCTTCTTCTCAGCCAATGACTTAGGCATAGGACTTGGCGCCATGGTTCTGGGGGCGCTGGCCAACTTTAGCGGCAGCTACGCCCTCATGTACCGTTTCTCAACGGTGCTTATTCTTGTCTTTCTGCTTATTTACGGCTGGAGCTTTTGGCAAGCTCGCCGGGTGCAAGCAGCACAGAAATAACGTTACTAGCGGACCAAGCCGCTGCGCCGAAGCTCTCCGAGTAGAAAGTCTCCCGGCGAAACATCGGTTACAGCCAGCAAATACGTAATTCCGCGTCCATGACAGAAAGCTCTCAGCGTTTGCGTATGCTGCACTGCAGCCTCTCTGTAGGCTTGCAGCACTTTACTGCTCATCGCCACTTCCCTCGCCGCTTTGGACTCACTGTCAATGAGCCGCAACTCGCCTGAGAGCTTTGGATCCAGTTCCTCGGGAGCAAGCACTTGGACGGCAACGACTTCCTGTTTGGCCGCTTGTATGTATTTTAAAGCTTCCTCAATCCCGTCCTCATACAAAAAGTCTGAAAACACCCACGTCATTCCTGCTTGACGAGGCAAAACGGCCGGATTCCGGAACACCGCACCCATATCGCCCGCTCCTGACGGATGACATTTCTCCAGAAATTCGAAAAGCCGGTGAGAGCTTCCTTTGCCGCGGAGAAGCCTCATCTGCTTTGTTATTTGCGTCGTGAACGCAGCGGCGCTTACGCGATCATAGCGGTTCAAGGACAAATATCCGATGCCGGCAGCGAGCTGCCTGGCGTACTCCCATTTGGAACAACGAACAGGAGCAGTACCCTCTACCCGGCCAAAATCCATCGAAGCGGACGCATCTAACCACAGGTTGACCAGAAGCTCCTGTTCGTCCATAAAAAGCTTGATGAACGGCTTGCCGGTTCTGCCATAAGCATGCCAATCCAATTGGCGCGTATCATCTCCGGGGGAATACAGCCGGTAATCCGCAAACTCAAGCGAAGTTCCCAAGTCCTTGGAGCGCCTTCTTCCCTGCATCGTTCCTCTGATTCTGTTTTTCGCGGCAATGCTTAATTGATCCAGACGGCGCATCAGGGCTGGATCGAGCAGATGCCCTCCGCTGCTCATCGGCTCCGCTCCATCGAGCTGATAATAGCGGCGATGATGCTGTCGGGCGATATCCCCATCGCCTGTCCTTCGAAGTTGAGAAACAAGCGGTGCCTTAATGCCGGTAAGGCTACGGCATGAAGGTCTTGTTTGGAAACGTGAAAACGCCCGGCCAGAAATGCCCGTACTTTCGCTGCCGCGATCATCGCCTGAACCCCGCGAGGCCCTGAACCGAAGCGCACATATTGTTTAACCTCCACGGGAGCAGTCAGCTCTTCGGGATGTGTGTTCATCAGCAATTGCACCGCATAATCCAACATCTCCTCGGCAACTAAAATCTCTTTCAATCCTTGCTGAATTTCTTGAATCAAGGCGCCATCCGCCACTTTCTCCGCTTGGAGGCTGTGTGCCGAAGTGGTGCGCAGCACAATTTGTTTCAGTTCCTCTTTCGTCGGATAGGTGACATGAATTTTAAGCAAAAACCGGTCCAATTGCGCTTCCGGCAGCGGGTACGTCCCCTCCTGCTCCAACGGATTTTGCGTAGCCAACACAAAGAAAGGAGAGGGCAGACGGTGCGTTTCCGAGCCCACGGTAATTGTCTTCTCCTGCATGGCTTCGAGCAGAGCGCTCTGCGTCTTCGGTGTCGCACGGTTGATTTCATCGGCGAGTACGACATGACCAAATAAGGGTCCTTTTTGGAACTTATAGGAGGTTTCTCCCTGAGTGCCAAACTGAATGACATTGGTCCCCGTCATATCCGCCGGCATCAAATCAGGCGTGAATTGAATCCGCGTAAAACTAAGGTCAACCGTGTCCGCGATCGTTTTCACGAGCATCGTTTTGCCGAGACCCGGTATGCCCTCCAGCAGAGCATGTCCCCCGGCGAATATGCACCAAAGCAGCTGCTCAACGACCTCCTCCTGTCCGACGATGACACGGCCTATTTGCTCTTTCATCCGGGAAACTGCCGCCCCCCATGCTTCTAATTGCCCTTTCGATTCGACCATCCGCTTCCGTTCTCCCTCCAGAATCCGTATCTTCATTACCGTTGTGGTTGAATTTCCAGAAAATAATCGCGAACCAAATTCTGCATATGCTGAGGCAGCTCGGAACGATTCAGCGCACTCGAAGCCTCCGCTGCATAATCGGCATACACATCCTCGTAAGGTCGTGAAGCCCCGTCTATGGCAGGCGCAGAGCCGCCTTGGCTCACTTCACCGCCGCTGCCGGCCGTAGGACCGCCGTCGACGAACGTCCCCCCGGTGCCCGACCGTTCGCGCGGCGTCGTCACAAGCCCGCGCGAGCCCGCGCCGGTGCCGCCCTGCGTGCCGCTGGCTCCGCCCACAGCGCCGGCTCCTCCTCCGGCCCCGCTGCCTGCAGCGCCGCTTCCCTGCGCGCCGGCGCCTGCGGCTGCCCCGCTCTGGCCCTGGCCTGCGGCGCCTGCGCTCGGCGCTGCGCCAGCGTTCGCCGCCGCGCCGCTTCCGGCCGCGGCCAGCTGCTCCGCGCGGCCCCCGGGCGCCCACGCCTGCCCCGGCTGCGCCCCGCTCGCGGCAAGCTCGCGCGCTTGCGGCAGCGCACCGGCGGCAAGGCTGGCGGCCGCCTCCGCGGCCTGCGCCTGCTGCTGCTCCAGAGCTTGCTGCGCAGCGCTGGCAGCCGTCAGGCCAGCCTGCAGCCGGCTCAGCTGCGGAGCAGCATCCTCGCCGCTGCGCAGCGCGCCTGCGGCCTGTTGGAGCTGCTCGCGGAGGAGGAGCTCCGCTTCCGGCGATGCGGCTGCTGCGGATGCCGCGAGCCGCTCAAGCTCGCTGGCGAGGAGCTGCTTCTGCTCCGGCGTCAGCTGCTGCACTTGCTCGCTCAGCTTCGCAGCCTCGCGCCGGATGCCTTCCGGGCTCCGCTGCTGAAGCGCCTTGCCCAGCTCGCGAAGCGCTTGTGTCCGCTGCATCGACTCCGCCCACTGCTCCGAGCGCTGCTTCTGCTTCTCCAGCTCGCTTATGCCTGCTTCCATCTTTTTCAGCGCTTTTTCCAATTCGTCCAACGCTTTTGCCGATGTTGGGGCTTGCCCCAGTCTGCGCTCCAATTCCTTCAAATCCTCCGTCATTTGCTTCATGGCCGGAAGCGGAGACGGCTTGGCTTGCCATTGATTCAGGAGCTCATCTGCCTGCTCCTTCTGATTTTGCACCCAAGCCTTGTCTTTTGCGGCCTGTTTCAAAATCGCATCATGCGAGTTGGGCACAAGCAGAAAGAGCACTAACGCCGCTAATAAACTTCCGCCGGCTAGCCATTTCTTTCTCCCTACACGCGGCCGAACGATATGATGTAACTGCGTTTCAACGAAATAGGCTCCTTTTTCCAGCGCATCCTGCCTTTGCAGTTCAGCCATCGGTGAAGCTTGCCCTTTATAGAGCAGCGCCGTCGTTATTCGATCTTCCAAGCCGTTTGCATCGAGCAGCTTCGCCGCGTCAAGAACATTCGGACGCCGGACGAATAGCCAAATACCTCCGCAGACTAACGCTGCCGACAAGCTAATCATCGCGCCAAGCCGGTATCCGTTCATTAGAAATAAGCGTCCCAGCCCCATCCACAAACAAGCAAGCCCAAGCCCGACGATCAAACTGCGCAGCATAAATGCCATTCCTTTTACTTGCAACAAACGCCGTTTGACCGGGAGCAGCAGCTCATCCAGCGATGAGAATTTCATATCGGGACAGCTCCTTTCTTAACTTTGTTATGACTTTCTTTTCATAATGGGGCGCAAATATCTCACGCTAAGCCAAATCAGTACAATGGAGAGCAGCGTGTAGGAGGCAATAAATATATGCCACATTTGCAGGTAGGTGTGTCCTTTAAATACTTGTTTGGAAAAATCAGGAACCATCAGCGAGACAAGAACAGCCATAGGATTAAAGCTCAAAAAATAACCAAGCACTTCTTCATTCGTTCCCGCTCTTCCGATGTTGCTGAAAAACAATCCTGCCAGCGCAGTAAATCCAAAAACAAACAATACGAACCCGTATGTAGCAATGACGGAGATCACCGTTTTCTTCAACATCGTGGAAAAGAAAATCCCGACCGCTCCAAAGAGCACCATCACGAAAACATAGAACACAAATACCGCAAGAACTTGTTTAGGCGAAACTCCCCCGTATAGGAAAACAATACTGTAGAGCGGCATTGTCGCCACGACTGTTAACAACATAAAACTAAGCGAAGCGAACAGTTTGCTGAGAATAATCGTTCCCGAGCTTTGCTGCGTCGTCAACAGCATGTTTAACGTTTGCTTTTCACGCTCGCCGCTCACAACCCCAGCCGTCAGGCCCGGCGTCATAAACGCGATCAGCACAAGCTGCGTGCCGCTGAGAAAATAAAATAATTCACTGCTTCTTTCCGTACTCAGTACGCCAGCCTGGAGATGGCTCATGTTAATATAAGCGAATCCGAGCGCAATCAGGCCGATAGCCAGGAGATAGGCCAGAATTGAAAGCGGTGAGCGAACGGTCCGCATGCGCAGTCTGAACTCTTTTTCCAGAACGGGATTAATCCAGTTTAACTTGCTGTTCATCGTGTGCGCCGCCTCCTTTCGTAATTTCCAGGAACACATCTTCCAAATTCGTCAAGGCTTCGCTGAACGAAAGGAGCGGAAACCCTTCTCTCACAAGGCGTGCAAGCAGTTCAGACTGATCTTCATCCGCCCCGCCAAAGTGAACATGCAGCCCTTTCTCATCTTGCATCGCCATCGTGACATGCTGCTGCTGCCGCAAGTAAATCAAAGCCTCTTCCATTCTGCTTGCCATGCGGATTTGCAGCACGCGATTGGCTTTCATACGGCTTTGGATCTGGGCTACTTTCCCTTTGGCGATCAGCTTTCCGTATTCGATGACCCCGATTTCATCCACCATCTCGGCCAGCTCCGGTAAAATGTGCGAGGAAATAATGATCGTTTTCCCCATCGCCTTGAGCTCTTTCAAAATTTCTCTCATTTCAATCCGCGCCCGCGGGTCTAATCCCGATGCCGGTTCGTCCAGAATCAGCACTTCCGGTTCATGAACCAAGCATCTGGCCAAACAAAGCCGCTGCTTCATGCCTCTTGACAACGAATCCACATAGAAGTCAGCTTTTTCCGATAAATTGACAAGGTCCAGCAGTTGCGGAATCAGCTTCAACCTATCCGCTCTTGGAATGCCATAGCTCGCTCCGTAAAAATCCAAGTATTCCGTTGTTTTGAAATTGTCATAAACTCCAAAAAAATCAGGCATGTAGCCAATCAGCTTACGTACCTCTTTCGGCTTCTCCGTAACGTCGTAGCCGCCGACCTTGGCTGTGCCCGAGGTTGGATTTAACAGCGTGGCAAGGATGGACATCGTGGTCGTTTTGCCCGCTCCGTTCGGACCCACAAAGCCAAAAACCGTCCCTTTGTCAATGTCCATCGTCAGCGAATCGAGAGCTGTAAAGTTCCCGTACTTTTTCGTCAATTCCGTAATGCTAATCATCGTTTTACAACCCCTTCCAAGGAAACGGCGGGGATTCGGAACATCGTGTTATTTTGAACCGTCGTCACTTTCATTCGAATCGACTTTCCTTCTACGAGATAAGGCTGCAGTTTGTCTCCCTCCCAAGTTTGATATGATTTGAGCGTGACCGCTTCCCATGCTTTCGTCTCCGAATTCCATAGCTCCGTGGTTACATCCGGGTTGGGATCGCCGGTCATTTCCATGGTTAGATAACTCGCTCCCGCCAGGGCCGGAAGTTGATAGTCCAGTGTCACATCGCCGCTTCCCATTTGCATGAAAGGACCATTCTGGAATTGAATCGCGCTCATTTTCAAATGATTATCGATGAATGCCGGTACAAGCGCCGTACTTGGAATGACGATTTTACCCTCCGGCGTCACATAGTTGATCTTCATTTCTTGGGAAACCAGTGTCAACTGCTCTGTCGGTATGCTTCCGCCCGATGTGAGCGGGAAGGACGTTTGATCTTTCATCCACCCGATAATCATTGGCGTAATCCCCCCTGAGAAGTTCGCCTTTTGATTCAAATGGCCGGTTAACAGCGATCGCTGATGCAAATTAACATCGATGTTGTTGTTCGTCCCATATGGAAAAGCAAGCTGCGGAATATCAAATCCGTTCGTCATCCCGAATCCGCCTGCCGTATCGAAGCTCGCGGAAGCGCCGGCCGGAACGTTGCCGATTTTGACATACGATTGATTGATCAGTACCGCTGCATCTTTCAGCTCTTTGGTTGTGTTGTTTGTAATCTGGCCTTTGGCTCCCTTCGCAGACAGCTCTGTAATACTGTAATCAATCTTGCCAAAAGAAACTAATTGCTCTTCCATTATGGCCAGTTTGCTGATGGAAGAGTATGGAATGCCCTGCAGCCGAACAATTGCCGCATCGAGATCGTTTCTGATGACAAGCTCACTTTGGTCATGCAGCAGCAAGGACGGGTAGACACCGGAGCGCAGCAGCGGAGAAACAACCGGCTTGCCTGCAAGTTTAAGCTCCAGATCGCCGCCCTTTGGAAGAAATACGGATACGGCGGATTGTTTCACGCCCGAACCTGTACCGTTCAGCGTTACGGTCGACAACGATTGCGCCATCATGCTTCCGCGATTGCTCGCTCCGAACTGAAATACACCGATGCTGGTCACAATAGCCGCTACCGGAATTACAAACCAAGCCCATTCTCTGCGGTCCAGCCGCTTCAAGACTACATACAACAGCGGTCCGACAAGAATGGCGTACAACAGCAAGACAAGTGCAAGTATTGGCAGCTTAGGCGGCTGTAAAGCCGGGAAATATTCGAGAGCGCGGTCCATTTCCCAAAAAGGATCATTCCCGAATCTCATCTGATTCGCATTGTTCGCATGCGCCGACTCGATCGCCCCGGCCAGGATCTGCTCCCATAGCCGCTGATTTCCGTTCCACGAGGCAAGCGGGTTCAACGATAAATCGTAGGCCGCATAGGTGACGATCCCGCTCCCATAGGCGCTGCGCGCAAATACGGGAAGCGTACCCTCGGATATGATCGTTTCCGCTCCCCCCGCCAGCTTGCCTTGAGATAGCGTGAACGGCTGTGGGAATACAAGCTCCTTCTCCCCTATCTTTTCAACCTGCGGGAGCTCCTTGACCGAGGCTGTTCCCTCATAAATAACCGGCGATTCTTTCGTAAAAGGAGCAGCTGTTTTCGGATAGCCCGCACCGCCTGCCAAGAGGAGATTGCCTCCCCTTTGCGTCCACAATTGGATGGCTTGTACTTGCTCCTTCGTCAGTGTATCCGAGGCAAAATCATTAATCGCAAGCACATCAAGACTATCTAAGCCCAGCGATTCTTTGGGAATTTCTTCTTGCTTCAGATGAATAACATTCACATTCTTGCCGGACTGGTTCAGGAGTGTTAAGAAGTTCATCGTATCCACGTCCCGGGCTAACACACCGACCTGCACAGTTTCCTTCGGCAAGCTGAACGCCTCCAAGTAGGCATTGCCAGCGAGCGCTATTTTCTTTCCGTTTTTTTGCGATTTTTCGTAAAACGTTATTCGATTATTGCTTTTCGTATATGCATTGCCGGGTAAGAGCATGGTCACGACTTTGACGCTGCCTTTGGGAAGCTCGACATGCTGGACATAGCTAAAATCTTTACTTCGATTGGGATTCGCCACCTGAATGACAAGATCGCCGGACACATCTCCGCCTTGGTTGCGGAGCGTCATTGTAACCGGGGACCATTTCCCCTGCTTCACGTTGGAAGCCCCAAAGCCAATTTGGGATTCAATTTCAATATTCGCTGCCTCTTCTGCCCGAGCAGTGCCAAGGAAGGGCCCGGCGCATTGCATCCATACGAACAGTAGAATTGCGCCAATCAAATAAGTAAGCCGAGACGATATTGTAAGACATAATCTGGATTTCACTCGTGCAACTCCCTCCTATTCTATCTCATATCTAGACGACAAAATTGGAAAAAAGTTTCAATTGACTGTCCAATAAAAAATAAAACCGCTTCGCTGAATACTTCCAGCTTGGCGGTTTTCCCTTTTCTCTATTCGTTTCTTGTTGTTTTTAATTGCAATAATCGCAGCCATTTAACGGACAAACCGATCGCAATGACGAGCGCGGATGCCACAATCGGGATCCAAACATGCAAAAATTCATAATCGTGAAGGAACCAATCAATCATCTTCTCGTCTTTTACAAACATTTCTCCAGCCGTATAGCTGAGTATGCCTGCTCCCAATAAGACAAGAATGGGATACTTGTGAAGCAAATTCATGACAAGCGTGCTTCCCCAAATAATGATCGGGATACTGAGGCCGATCCCTAGAATAATTACCGTATTATTGCCATTGCCTTTGGCTGCGATGGCCAGCACATTGTCCAAACTCATGACGAAATCCGCCACGATGATCGTCCAGATGGCTTTGCCAAGCGTCGAAGCTTCCTTCACATTCGCATGGCTGTCATCATCCGTCAGCAGTTTGATGGCAATCCAGAATAATAAAATGGATCCGCCGGCTTGAATATAGGGGATATCGAGCAGCGTAACCGCCACTAACGTCAGCACAAGCCGCAGGGCAATGGCTCCGAATGCCCCCCACCATACGGCAAGCTTTCGTTGTTCCACGGGGAGATTTTTGCTGGCGAGCGCAATAACAACCGCATTATCGCCGCTAAGCACAATGTTGATCAACATAATTTGCAAAAACAAAATGAGCGCATCCATCATGCTCAACAACCTCCCGGTTAGAAGAAATGCTGATCGGCCACCTTTTTCATTTGTCCATGAACGATTTCAATCGTTTCCGTCTGTTCCACGGCTTTCCGGATTAAATCGGGCAAAAAGTCCATGCCGTTCTCGAGTCTCTCGACCATATTCAAGTTCGGATTCGTGCTTGGGGATGGAGGAAGAAATAGGGAACAGCAGTCCTCATACGGCAAAATAGAAATCGGGAACGTGCCGATCGTTTCGGCAATGCGTATAATTTCTTGCTTGTCCATCATCATAAGCGGCTGCAAAATCGGCAAGGATACTACGCGCCCAATCACATTCAGGCTTGGCAGCGTTTGACTCGCCACTTGACCTAAGCTTTCGCCGGTTACTAAGGCGCTTAAACCTTCACGGTCGGCGATCTGCTCCGCTATGCGATACATCGCCCTGCGAATCAGCGTGACTAATAAATTATCCTTATATTCGCGGTGAATCGAAGTCTGTACATCCGTAAACGGTACGAGATGCAGCTTGATGGAGTCCGTATACCCTGAAAGCTGGTGAGCCAGATCCATGACTTTATCCTTCGCGCGTTCGCTTGTATATGGATAACTGTGAAAGTGAATCGCTTCGAGGGTAAGTCCTTTGCGCATGCCTAACCAACCTGCAACCGGACTGTCAATTCCTCCTGAGAGCATCAACAGCGCCTTGCCGCTCGTGCCCGCCGGGAATCCCCCCGCTCCCTCAATGACTTCCGCATACAAGAGGACTTGGTCTTCACGTATTTCGACGCGCAGCTCCACTTCCGGATTGCGGACATCCACTTGCAGACCAGGACACGCTTCCAGGATGCAGCCTCCGATAAGATAATTCATTTGCTGCGAATCGAGCGGAAATGATTTATTGACTCTGCGGACGTTCACCTTAAACGTCTTTGGCTGCTTGGGGAGGTTTTGCACGATGCGCAGCGCAGTTTCTTTAATGGCTTCTGCCTCCATCGGAGCCTGATAAGCCGGACTAAACGACGCCAGTCCAAAAACGCGTTGTAAAGCTGCCGAAGCCTCCTCATACGCGGCTCCCCCTAGCTCCACATATACGCGTCCATATTCCGGAATATACCTCAAATCGGGAAATGCCCCTAAAACTTTACGAATCTGCGTAATCACGCTGTGCTCAAAACGTTTGCGATTCCTGCCTTTGAGCGTCAATTCGCCAAAACGCAATATTAAACAATCCGGTTTCATCTTTGCTTCCCCCTTTTAATTGACGATTTGCTTGCCATGGGTGAGAGTTCTCTCACGACCTCCCTCAGCGCGTGCAAAAATCGTTCCATATCTTCGATCTCCAGCTCATCCGAAAAGCTGACTCTGAGTCCGCTCACCGCCTGCTCGCGCGTGCACCCTAAAGCCAGCATCACTTCGCTTGGGTCCGTTGCGTCAGAAGCACAGGCAGATTTCGTTGAAATGTACATCTGTCTTTGTTCCAAGGCGTGAACGACGACCTCCGCTTTCATCCCGGTAAAAGCAAAATGGACGATGTGAGGCGCCATTTCTTCATGGCGTTCGGATCCCATGAGCGTAAGCTCCTGAATCGCTGCAATGCCGTCTGCCAGATATCGTCTAAGCCGATATTTATGCTCCAGCTTCGCTGCCAAATTGTGCATTGAAATCCGCAGCGCTTTGGCCATTCCGACGATAAGCGGAACGTTTTCCGTACCGGAGCGCAGGCCGTCTTCTTGTCCGCCCCCAACGAGCAGAGGCTTCAACTGTACGCCGTCTCTGCGGTACAGAAAGCCGGCGCCCTTAGGACCGCGGAACTTATGCGCCGATACGCTGCAAAGATCAACTCCCCATTCCTTAGGGGAAAATGGAAGCTTTGCCACCCCTTGCACGGCGTCTACATGAAACAGCGCTTTTGGATATTTGGCAAGCAGCCGGCCAACCGCTTGAATAGGCTGTATCGTGCCTACTTCATTATTTACATACATTACACTGACAAGGATCGTATCTTCGCACAAAGCCTCTTGCAGTGTTTCCAATTCCAAACAACCCTTTGGATTCACAGGCAAATAGGTGACGCGAAAGCCTTCACGCTCCAGCCCGAGAAAAACCTCTTTCACCGAGGGATGTTCGATTTGTGTTGTAATGAGGTGCTTGCCCCGATTCTGATAGGCATAGGCAGTGCCGCGGATGGCCAGATTGTTGCTTTCCGTTCCGCCGGACGTACAGATAATATTGGCAGGCTGAACGCCTAAAGCTCCAGCTATCACTTCTTTAGCGCTATGCAGCAGTCTTTCCGCTTGGACACCCAAACCATGGATCGAGGATGGGTTCCCATAGTGCGTTCTCATTACTTCAGCTATTGTGTCAATGACTTCATCATAAGGCGGTGTGGTCGCCGCGCAGTCCAAATATAGCATGTTCTTGCTGATTCCCCTTTTTCCACGCCCTGCTGTCGCGCTACTCATAATCATTTCCTTCCATCATTAAAGCCTAAAACAGGGCATAACTCAAGCTTGCACTGAAACGCAAAAAGCCGATCCCCGCATGATTCATGCGAAAATCAGCTCCTTGAAATCGTCACCTACAGTGAAAATTTCACCTTATGACCTAAAACCTGGGAGACATACGCTTGTGTTTCCTTAGGCAATAAATGTAGTTTGTTAGATAAATCTTGATCGTTCTTGATGCCTAAGCGGTCAACGCGTCCAGGCCCTGCATTGTATGCCGCTAGAGCAACGCCTTCGTTACCGTTGTACTTCTGAAGCAAACTACTTAGGAAGTGCGTGCCTGCATCCACATTTTGCCGCGGATCAAACGGATTCGTCACGCCATAGCCTTGCCCGGTTCCGTCCATGAGCTGCATCAAGCCTTTGGCGCCCGCTGGAGACACCGCCTGATGGTTAAAGCTGGATTCTTGTTGAATGACCGCTTTCACCAACGACTGATCTACCCCGTACTTAGCGCTAGCCTCTTGAATCAAGCTGTCAAACTGTGCTGCGGAAGCAGATTGATTCCACGTTTGGAGAGGCGTGTAGCCTTTATTCAAAGCGGCCAAGGAGCTTGGAACGCTATTCGCCGTTAGATTGCTCAAAGACTGAGCGTCAAGACCGGCTCCGGAAGCCTGTCCCATCAACGTGTTCAATATGGAGCTGAAGTCGCTGGAATCGTCCGTACTTGCCGAATCCGTATCCCCGGATAACAAACTTATTTTGTTCATCAGCTGAAGCTGCAGCAGCTCCTTCAGAACTCTAGGATCAATGCTGTTCGTACTATTCATCCGTCAGACCTCGTTTCCTATCATCATCGTTGCTTATATTGTACACGTTTTGTGCCCTGGCGACCATCCTAAATTTGTATAATCACGAAAAACGACACAAAGGGCCGCCCCATATGTCATAGTAATGACTGGGACAGCCCCTCATTCACTTTCAAGAGATATTCTGCTGCAAAATCTCGTCTTGTTCCGTCATTTTTCTAACGATCAGTCGCGAAATTCGCAAATGGTCCGTTTCTTCCACGATGAACAAAAACTCGTCATTATAGCTGACCTGCTGGTTTTTGCTTGGCGGAATCTCCGTTTGGGAGTATATCCAGCCGCCAATCGTATCATAGTCGTCGGACTCGATATCCAGCCCGAAATATTCATTCACTTCATCGATCAAAAGCAGACCGTCAATGGAATACGTATATTCATCCTTAATCTCAATCGTTGGCCGTTCTTCGTCAAACTCATCTTGAATCTCGCCTACGATTTCTTCCATGATATCTTCCAAAGTCACAAGTCCCGAGGTGCCGCCGTACTCATCGATAAGGAGGGCCATTTGGCTCTTCCTTTTCTGCATCATTTTAAGCAAATCGCTAATATGAATGGAATCCGGCACCGTCGTGATCGGGCGAATAATTTTCTTGATTCCTTTCAGGTTGGCATCCGGCTTAAGCAAATCCTTGATATGGACGAAGCCAATGATATTGTCTTTGTCCGGATCGCAGACCGGATAGCGCGTACGCATTTCTTTTATCGCAATCGCCAGATTTTCCGAAAAGGAAAGCCCTGCATACAAACATTCCATCTCGGTTCTTGGAATCATAATCTCCCGAGCTGTCGTCTCGGCAAATCCGAATATATTATCAACAAGCGTTAGCTCTGTGTTATCTATAAATCCATTTTTGTGGCTTTCTTTCATGAGGACTCGAATTTCATCCTCGGTGTGCGCCGATTCATGCTCAGTCGTCGGTTCGATGCCGGCGCGGCGGAGCATCCAGTTCGATATTCCGTTTAACAACCAAATAAAAGGGTACATGATTTTGTAAAATAAGACCATAGGGCCTGCAGAAAGCAATGTAATCTGCTCGGCTTTACGAATGGCATACGTTTTGGGGAACTGCTCACCCAATGTAATATGCAAAGTAGTCATCAAAGAAAAGGCAATAATAAAGGTAATCGTGTGGAACACCGAATCTGGTAAATGCAGCGGAGCGAATAGCGGTTCCAAAATTTTAGCGAACGTCGGCTCCCCGACATAACCAAGTCCCAACGAAGTAAGTGTAATCCCGAGCTGACAAGCACCTAAGTACGCATCGAGATTGTTCATGATTCCTTGTGCAAATTTCGCATTACGGCGGCCTTCCCCCACAAGCGAATCAATTCGACTACCTCTTACTTTAACCATCGCGAATTCAGCTGCGACAAAAAAACCATTTAACAACACCAGTCCAAACATTAACAGAAAACTGATTAACGTTTCGGGCAAAGGATCTTCCAATACCTTACCTATCCCCTGTCAAGCGCGGCATCCGCACCAAGGAGAGTAGGTACACCTCCCTTAATTTTGATTTAACTTGAAATATCACTTTTCATTATATAATAATACTGTAATCATTCAAAGGTGCGAATATGTCTCTTGAAGCCAAATAGTACGAGCAAACGGGAGTATAGGGTCCAAAATGATGCCATAATCAGATGAAACACGCTAATTATCCTGCATTAACACGAATTTCCCCGTTTTTTTCTGAGAAAAAAAGAAACAAGGCTGTCCCAGTCATTTGTATGACTTGTGGGACAACCTTCGGTACAGGCATGCTTTTGTAGTTAAATAGACGGGAGCTTGCTTAAGAAAAAGGAACAAGTAAAAAATAGGCGGCGACGGCAATAAAGCCAAGCACGACTGACCAGGTCCCAATTCCTTTGTTACCCATGAAGAATGCAATGACCCCAAGCACAATACCCGATATGCCAAGCAGCACCGGCCATACAAAGAGCGAAGCCAATGCGACGAACAAGGCCATATACCCTACTGCCTTATTGCGTGTAACAGCTTCAACTAATTCATCGATCTCCTCATCCCCGACATCCGATTGGGAGACCGATCTCTGTACATCTGCGCTTTTCACTTGATAAGGCTCGGCATAATTGATTCTCCGCGAGGGCGCTGTGATCTCAGCTGCATATTCTTCCTTGTGGTTCAGACCGCTTTCCTTCCGAAGCTGTTCCAGTTGAAACCGCTCCTGAGTGGCTTTATCCAAATTGCCTCCATGCTGGCGCATGTTTACTGTTTCTTCTTTGCTGTAAAGGTGTGGCAGCAAGTGTTCGCGGCTTTGCTCGCTGCATCTTGATGATCGGTATCGAATGATTCCCCGGCAAACTCTTCCTTGTAATTGGCATTTGCATGCTGATCGACTTCAATCATAATCGTTCCTGCGTTGCAGTTGTTACCTTGCGTCCAATATTCGCAGTTGGCAACTGAACATTTAACATCTGGCATCGTCATCACCCCACTAACAATTTGCCCGCTAACGGGGGAAGCTATGCTCAGTCTAAGCTGTCAGAAAGCACCAAGAACATGGCATGAGACCAAAGCAGCGGCAGCGCAGGCTCCCCACATTTGGCCAACCATTCCGTGTAGGCGGAAGGCTCTCTAAGCTGATCAGGGACTTGTTCGGGAAGCCGTCCAAGCTCATCAGCTTTGCTTATGATCCATTCCAGGCAGCGCTGTGCCTCCTGACGGTTCCCCAGCTCTTTCTGATACCATCCGTACCAGGCCGTTAACAACAGCCATTCTCCGCCGCCATAATAGCGGTCTTCCACATAGCGCTGGATTCCCTCATGCTTCAGATCATTTTCGATTTTTTCTACCGTTTTCAACATGACAGGATCGTGAACCTCGCACACGCCAAACGGCAGTGCCAGCCAAAGCAAACTTGCATCTATGCCATTTAAGACTGGCTTCCAAATCTCATCTATACATTGGACTGATTTCACGAACCGGCCTTCATAGACGCAATGACGGAGGATGAAGTCCTTAACCATAGACGCCTTTTCAAGCAGCTGCGGACGCTGTTCCAGTTCGCCAAGCGCATGCAAACCGCCATAGACGCAAGCAAGCGTTGCAGAATGAACATAATCGGGAAACTCTTCCCAGCAATCAAAGTTCGGATAATGCCAGAACGTCATCAAATAATCGACGGTGATCTCAATGCTTTCCCGCAGCTCTTTCAATAGTGCTCTGTTGCCGGTGATTTTTATATGCTCTGTCAATCCCCAAAGCCAAGCCCCATAACCATCCAATTGAAAATGGCCCCATTCGGATACATCGTCCCGGCCATCCAAATGATAGCGCGTTCCCAGAAATTCTGAACGGTCGATCCACTCCTTGTTCGCATGCTTATGCAGGAGAATATCGACACGAGAACGTTTGTTCGGAAGCACTCCGGCAACCCATTTATAAAATAAGGCTGCGCTCTCGTTTTGCCCGACACGATCCATCGCATTAGCGATAAACGTGCCGTCGCGCAGCCAACTGTAGGCATACGGCGGGAAAAGTGGGGATGCTATGTAACCTCCGCGGGGATGCTGATTGCTTCTAATTATCGAAATGGAGAGATTGATCAATTGTTCACGCTGCATGCACCATGTCCCCTTTGAAAAGAAAAGAGATGCGCTGAAAAACGCATCCCTTCTATCTTTTGTCATTTGGCACTACAATTATACTTTTTCGCCTTGCATACGGCGCTGCGTGATGTAATCTGTCTCATAGTAAGCCAGATCTTCGCGAAGCTCTTCAAAAACTTTGGACAGCTCAATCGTTAGGTCACGTACCTCGCGGGAAGGTTTCTTGCGGAAACGGATGGCATCTTGTCCCGTATAAGCATAACGGCCATCCTCGGAATAGCACTCGTTCTTAGGATAGAAAAATGTATTCACGCAAGTATGATATACTTCATACAAAACTTTTTCTGAAAAATCAACATTAAAAGTAGGACGTCTCAAGCTAACGCCCAATTTCTCATAAGCCACTTCACAAAAAACTAAAAGATGACGGGTATCTTGGAGATAACCACGATAAAATTCATCCATAGCTGGATCATTCTCTGCATTGAGTTGTGAAAGCGAATGTTGATTCAGAAACAGTTCCATTTTGGCAATTGTTTCTTTTAACTTTGTGCGTGTTGAATCACAAATATTTTTTACATTAAAAACAGCCATTTATGATGACCTCCTCTAATTGCGCTATTCCTATCCTACCATAAATTAGCCTGAAAAGGTATATGTAAAACTCCCTATTCCATGCATAAAAGATTCCCTCAAATCTCACTCTAATCTAAGATACTTCGTTTGCCATTAAAAGAGGGATTCGAGTAAGAAGGAGGGCTATGGATGTGGCGTTATTTATCTTCTATTAGTCTAGTTGTAGGTTTAGGTATCATTCTTTTTCCGCACCACTCAACGAATGAGAATAAACCGGGTCCGGAAGTGTACAGCGCGAAGTACGAAACGGATCAAAAGCTTTCTTTGCTGCAGCAGGATGTTGCCCTAACGGATGATTTATGCCGGACGCAATGCTCGGTTGATTATGCGAAAATGATCTCTCAAATCGAAAGCGGCGAATCCGCGGCCAAAGTTCTTGGGGATATGAAAACCCATCATGAAAAAATGGACATCCTGGTTTGGTCAAAAAACAGCCAGCCTATCGATCAAGGCGTAAAAGCCGGAGAAATACCCGCAGCTTACAAAGATCAGGCGAGCACTTATTTGCAAGAAGCTAAAGCTGCGGCAGAAGCCGGCAAGCATTATCAATCTCCTAAATTCGGCGCCGCTCAGCATGTTTATTTTGTTCAAGGCACGCCTTCAACAGATCGAAGTTCTTCGCTCATCGGCGTTATCCACCAAGATATTTTGCATCAAGTGACAGATCACCAGATGAAAAATTTGCGTCTCGAACCGTATCCTAGCGAACACCGCTGGAAAGTCGAATCCGTAGATACGGATACTTTGAAGGACAAAGTCGTTGATCATCCGGAAGACAATCAGGGAACCAGCCATTACCATCAGAATGAGGTCGTCGTGAAGTTCAAGCAGGACCCGACAGAAGCTCAGTTGGCACAAATCAAATCGGAAATCAAAGCCACTACGATGCAAAAACTCGGCTATACGTACGTATTTCGTACCGAAAGCATGGAAGCAAAAGCTTTAATGGCTTATTTTAAAAAATGGGACGTTGCCTATGTGGAGCCTCACTTCCTGTATTTAACCAATGATTACTACGATGATCAGGATAATGAAGCTGACTCAAGCGATTCAAGCGACTATATGGGCACGACATCAAGCTCCAATGAGGCGGCGAGCATCGGGCCAAATTTCAAACCAAATGATAATTTGTACGGCAAGTATCAATGGAATCTGCCGCTGATTGAAACCGAAAAAGGCTGGCAGGTGAACAGAGGAAACAAAGATGTGATTGTGGGCGTCGTTGACACCGGCGTGGACTTGAAGCATCCGGATCTTCAAGGCCAACTGCTGCCCGGGTATAATGTGATTAGCGGGGACGATAAGCCTCAGGACGATGTCGGTCATGGAACTCACGTGGCAGGTGTTATTGCCGCCTTAGTGAACAATAATTTAGGCGTTGCCGGAATGACCTGGTATAACAAAGTGCTGCCTGTTAAAGTATTGGATCAAACCGGAGCCGGCAGCACATATTCCGTTGCACAAGGCATCATTTGGGCTACGGACCATGGCGCTAAAGTCATCAATTTGAGCTTGGGGAATTATGCGGATTCCGGTTTTCTGCACGATGCCATTAAATATGCTTTCGACAAAGACGTGGCGCTGATCGCCGCGAGCGGCAACGACAACACGGATAGACCGGGCTACCCGGCCGCTTATCCGGAAGTATTCGCTGTTGCTGCCAGCGATTCGAAGAATAACAAAGCTCCCTTCTCCAATTATGGAGACTATATCGATGTAACGGCACCTGGCGTCAGCATTGCCAGTACGTATCCAAACAATCAATACGCGGCTTTATCCGGCACTTCGATGGCAAGCCCGCATGTGACGGCATTGGCTGCACTTATCCGCTCTACGAACCCGAATTTGAAAAATAAGGACGTCTATCAAATTATGAGGGATACGGCGCAGGATATCGGCGAGAAAGGTCATGACAAATATTTCGGCTACGGTCTGATCGATGTCGTGAAAGCTGTTCAAAAAGCGGAAGAAAAAACGAGCATGGGCTTTGAATGGCCTCAACGCTGGTTTCGTCAGATGAGCCTTGTTTCCAATAAATATGCCTCAGTCGCGTTAGGCAAATAACAAACAGGCTGCCCATAGGTTTCCATACCTGGGGCAGCCTGTTTTGTTGCTCTGAAAATTAAATACCCGCAAGGCCGAAGCCTTGCGGGTAACCGACAGTAATGGAAAGTTTGCCGTAAGCCGGGTTCTGTACTTCCGGTGGTCGTAACGGGCGTCTGTCCCCTGCCACCATTGAAGCGACAATCATCTATCTAGGCCATACATTGCTGCACAGCTCAAGCGACCAACCCGAACGCGTCTCAGGCGAAGACTGCCGTCTCGAAGACGGCTAGCGTTCCTCTAGGTCTTGCTCCAAGTGGGGTTTACCAGGATCTATGTCACCATAGAACCTCGTGGTCTCTTACACCACGGTTCCACCCTTGCCTGATCTCATCCGAAGATGAGCCATCGGCGGTCCATTTCTGTGGCCCTATCCTTCAACTCGCGTTGACTGGACGTTATCCAGCACCCTGCCTTATGGAGCCCGGACTTTCCTCTCGCTGTGGCTTACCCACAGCCAGCGATTGTCTGTCAAACTTTCCGACGCATAGGATAGTATACTAGGAATGCCTTCGAAATACAACTGTTGTTCGTTTCCTCAGCTGCCATTAGCCAAAAATACTACAGGAACTGGAAAGGTTCCGTATTCACTTCGGATGCCAGCACCTCTGTATCCGATTTGCTCAATTGCGCGGCGAGGTAGTCGGCCACGCCGCGCTTCATGACCTTCTCGACGTTATGCCCGACGTCGATGAGCGCAAGCCCTGCCGCCAGCGCATCGTGCGCGGTGTGGTAATCAATGTCGCCGGTGACCAGCACATCGGCGCCGGCAAACATGGCGTGCCGCATGTAGCGGCCGCCGGAACCCCCCAACACGGCCACCTTGCGGATGGACCGTGACAGATCGCCGACGACGCGCACCATCGGCACGTCGAACGCCGTCTTCGCGAGCTCCGTCAGCTCGCGGAGCGTCATCGGCGCGGGCAGCTTGCCTGCGCGCCCGAGACCGAACACTCTACCCTTGAGATCCATCGGGTAGAGGTCATAGGCCACCTCCTCATAGGGGTGGGCCTTCAGCATGGCCTGAACCGCCTTGCGCTGAACGCTGGCGGTTACGATCGTCTCTACGCGTACTTCCTGTACGCGTTCAAGCTTGCCCGCTTCCCCGATATACGGGTGCGTCCCTTCCTGCGGAAGGAACGTCCCCGTTCCGGGAATGTTGAAGGAGCAGTGGCTGTACTGCCCGATCCACCCCGCTCCCGCGGTGAAGAGGGCATCCAGCACAGCCTGGTGGTGCGTCTCAGGGACGAAGACGACCAGCTTCTGCAGCTTCTCCGTATGCACATCCTCCAGATGAGTGAGCTCCGTTAGGCCAAGGGCGTCAGCCATCATATCGTTGACTCCGCCTTCCGCCACATCCAAATTCGTGTGAGCGATATAAACGGCAATATCGTGCTTGATTAACTTTTCATACAAACGGCCCGCAGGCGTATCGGTTTGAAGATGAGCAAGCGGTCTGAAAATGATCGCATGATGAGCAATAATCAAATTGGCGTCCAAACGAATCGCTTCTTCAACAACGTCATCGTTGACATCCAGGGCAACAAGCACCTTCCGAATCTCCTGCTGCAAGGAGCCGAGCTGCAAGCCAATTTTGTCATCAGGCATCGCATAATGCTTGGGTGCCAGCTGTTCGAACAGCTGAATTACGGTTTGACCTTTTGCAAACAAGCGATGACCTCCTTTATTTCCTTCATTTCTTGCGCTATTTGCGCTGCCTTGGCCGCAGAGGCTTCGGCAGAGGAAAGTTTTAATTGACCTTCAATCATCGCCAATTTCTTTAATTCGCTTTCCCACTTGACAAACCATACTTCCGGAGCTTCCTCCACCAAGTAAGGACCCATCTGCAGCAAGCGCTCATTCGTTACCGTAACTCCTCCCGGCAGCACACGCTCGGCGTACAACGCTTCCTGAGAATTCTTATCTTCGGCAGTTCCCGCTGTCGCCGTCAAGATCTCATAAATCTTGCCGTCTTCTTCCAAAATCGCTTCCGCGTCTAGCTTCCAACCTTCCGCGAGCAGCCATCTGCGAACGTGATCTTCACCGACATTGGGCTGTAAAATCAGATGCGTGACACCTTCAAGCTTGCCTTTTCCCGCTTCCAAAATGCTCGCCATCAAGCTTCCGCCCATACCGGCAATCGTAATCACATTCACTTCTCCCGGTTCAATGACCGCCAGGCCGTCACCGGATCTTACGCTTATTTTTTGAGACAAACCGCATTCAAGCACTTGACGTGTTGCCGCTTCAAAAGGACCCGGATTGACTTCGCCGGCCACGGCAAACACAATTACGCCCTGTTGTGCCAGGTAAGTCGGCAGCAAGGCATGATCGGACCCAATATCCGCCAGCTTTGATCCCGCAGGTACACGCTCTGCGATCATTTGCAATCTTTTCGATAATTTTACCATCTGTTAAACGACCCACTCTACCCATTTTTTTCGCAGCATGAAAAACGCCGCGCCCGCCAGAAGCAATTTTCCTGTAAACGATAATTGTATGACGCGGGAACTCATATCGACATCCGTCAGGAATGTCATCGCTTCAGGAGCAAACCAAACAAGACTGCCGACCAGCAGCATAACGCCGGCCACTTGCTTATTCGTATGATGCGCAAGCCAAGCAATCCATATAAGTACAATACTAACCGGAATCCAGCTAATTTCAAGTGAGAACCAGCCCGGGCTCTGGAACTTTTGCAAGAGCAGCCAACCGTATGTTCCCACTAAGCCAAACCAACCGCATAACTGAAAAATGGCCATCCGGCCCGCTACGCCGTTTATCATCCATACTATACTACAGAAAGCCAAATAACCAATATACGTGTAGGAAGAACTCACTTCGTACAGATCCATTAAATACAGTCCAAGCAGCAGCAGAGTCAAAGAAGACACACCGCAAAGCAAGTAAGAAATGACGGGGGATTTGCTATATTGACGATAGGCAAACACATAACAAATGACGACAAAAAGCGTGGAAATTCCAATTTGCATTGGCATTCCAAAAGAGTTAAAATTAAGAGCAGATAAGGCCAGAGCGGCTATTACCGCCAAGATCATCAACCATATTTTCCAAGAACTGTTTGCGATTGAAGATGCGGAAACCCCCATGATGGAAGCAGGTTTGGGTGTGGTTTCATCCATATACAAATTCATTAGAAAATCACAATAATGCTCAGGAAGCAATTTGCTTCGCCGCCAGTGATCGATTTCCCTTACAATTACTTTTCGTTTTTCAGTATCCATGTCATCGCTCACCTTCCTACTACTTTATCGGTGATTTCATGCTTTTGTTTTAGTCATACTTTTCAACATAACAAAAGACCCCGCCGAAACTGGCAGGGCCCTCTCACAGCGCTTATTCCAAGAAATCCTTCAATCGTTTACTGCGGCTAGGGTGTCTCAGCTTACGCAAAGCTTTGGCCTCAATTTGACGAATCCGCTCGCGCGTAACGCCGAAAACTTTGCCTACTTCTTCAAGCGTGCGCGTACGGCCATCATCCAGACCAAATCGCAAACGAAGGACATTCTCTTCTCTTTCCGTCAACGTATCCAATACGTCCTCAAGCTGTTCTTTCAGAAGCTCGTATGCCGCAGCATCCGCAGGTGCAAGCGCTTCTTGATCTTCGATGAAGTCACCCAAATGCGAATCGTCTTCTTCACCGATCGGTGTTTCCAAGGAAACAGGCTCTTGTGCGATTTTCATGATTTCACGCACTTTATCCGTGCTCAAATCCATTTCTTTCGCAATTTCTTCCGGAGTGGGTTCGCGCCCAAGCTCTTGCAGCAATTGACGGGAAACACGAATCAATTTGTTAATCGTTTCGACCATATGTACAGGGATACGAATCGTTCTCGCTTGGTCTGCGATCGCGCGTGTAATCGCTTGGCGAATCCACCAAGTTGCATACGTGGAGAACTTGTAACCTTTGGTGTGGTCGAATTTCTCAACCGCTTTAATGAGTCCCATATTCCCTTCTTGGATTAAATCCAAGAACAACATGCCGCGTCCTACATACCTTTTGGCAATACTCACGACGAGTCTAAGGTTCGCTTCCGCCAAGCGCCGCTTCGCCTCTTCGTCCCCATTCTCAATCCGTTTGGCTAAGCCCACTTCATCTTCCGCAGAAAGAAGCGGCACACGACCGATTTCCTTCAAATACATCCGAACTGGATCATTAATCTTAATCCCCGGCGGTAAGGCCAGATCATCATCGAAGTTAAATTCATCGCGATCATTTTCTTCAGGATTCATGGAATCGTCGTCCGATTCATTGCCTACATCGATCCCTTGCTCTGAAAGCTGCTCAAAAAACTCATCGATTTGCTCAGGATCCTGATCGAAGGGAGCTAATTTTTCCATAATATCCTTGTAAGTAAGTGAGGACCGCTTTTTCCCTTGCTCAATGAGCTGGTCTTTCACCTGGTCCAAGGTCAACTCTGTCTCTAGTTCTGTACGCTGATCATTCGCCATAGTACGGACTCCCTCCTCCCTAGTCAATTTAGTAGCTCTACGTTGACTTTAATCGTTTTTCTAGGGCGATAATTTCAATTGCAATTTGTGCTGCTCGAAGATGGTCCCCCGCGCGCTCGGCGCGAACTCGTTCTTCTTTCTTGCGTTCAATTTCTTCTTGCATCGGAACTTTACGAATTTGGCGAATATAGTCGTCAATCACTTGTTCGTTCATTCCATGACCGGCTCCCATCATCACGATGGAACTGGCCAAGCTCTCCAGCTGTTCGTCTTGCAGCATGGCAATGTATCGGCTTGCATCCGGCTCAGCATTCTGAGCGTAGTAAGCATATAAATAAGCAGCTAAGACTGCGTGAGCTTCAACGTTGAATTGATCTCCCAACTGTTCTTCCACATGTGCGCATACATCGCGGTCATGCATCATAACAGCCAAAATCAATCGTTCAGCATTGTGATAAGCTGGCAAAAGCGAAGGCGTTTTCTTGCGTGTTCGTTCCGCTGTTCTCCCATTATTCATAACATTATTCCACAGAATTGGTTTATTATCCCCATCCGGTCGGTTTTTTTCCGATTGCAGCAAGATTTCATGAAGGTCTAACTTCATGGCCTCATAGGAGGAATCAGGGAATTCAGATGCCAATTGTTTCAAGTAATGTTCTCGTTCCATAGGAGACTGAAGATCACTAATTAGCTTCACAGCGGACTGCAGATAACGAAGTCTGTCACCGTCCTCATGCAACTTAAAATTTTTACGAATGTACAAAAGCTTATATTTCATCGATGGTACGGCAGGTTCAATGATCTCCCGTACGAATCGGTCAAAACCATAATTTTTCACATAATCGTCCGGGTCCTTGCCATCCGGCAGCATCGCTACGGTAACTCGGCTTCCCGTCTCTTCGAGAATCGGAATGCTTTTGAAAGCAGCCGATTGTCCGGCGTTGTCCCCGTCATAACATAGGACGATTTGATCAGCGTTGCGGTTCAGCAGAGCCGCGTGCTCTTTGGTAAGTGCAGTCCCCATCGTAGCGACCCCGTTGCTGATTCCTGCTTCCCAAGCTTTAATAACATCTACGTAGCCTTCAAAAAGGACCGCTTGCTGCAGTTTTCGCATATTGGGTCTTGCCAAATGAAGATTATACATCGTCCTGCTTTTATTAAAAAGAATTGATTCCGGACTATTTAAATACTTGGGCTGAGCATCGCCCATCGATCTCCCGCCGAAAGCAATGACTTTACCCGCGGCATCGCAGATCGGGAACATGATGCGTTCTCTGAACTTATCCACGTAGCCGGTTCCTTCATGTCTAGCCGATAATAAACCGCCTTTTTCCATGAGGGGCAAATCGAACTCGCGTTTCACCAGCTGCTGAACCAATGTATCCCACATGGCCGGGGCATAACCGATTTGGAACGTATCGATCAGCTTATCCGAAATGCCTCTTGAGGCTAAATATCCTTTAGCCACTTTGCCTTGCTCTGTGTTGCCTAAAATATAATGATAAAGCTTAGCTGCAAAATCATAAGCTTTCAACAGCGCTGCTTTCTCTTGCTGCTGCTCGTTCTGCTCTTCGGTCGCTTCCTCCCACGTAATGGGGATATCCGCTTCTTCCGCAAGCTTGGTCACGGCTTCTGAGAAACTAAGGCCTTCAATTTCCATCACGAAACGAATTAAATTTCCGCCGACATTACAGCCGAAGCAACGATAAATTTGTTTTTCGGGCGTGACGGTGAACGAAGGGCTTTTCTCGGAATGGAAAGGACACAGCCCCTTCATATAATGCCCTTGTTTGCTCAAATGTACATGCCTGCCAATCACATCAACGATGTCATGGCGCTTCAGTACAGCCTCAATGACCTCTTCAGGTATGCGTCCGTACCTCATGTTATTTCCACCCACAATTCAGGTCGCTTTTCCGACTAAGTACTATTCGCTACTCGTTTTCGTTTTCCTGCAAATTTCTTAAAAGTTTTGTCAAACCGTGTAGAAAATTTTTGCGATCCTCGTCTGTAAAAGGTTTTGGCCCTTTCGAATGCTTGCCGGATCTGCGCATTTTCGCTGAGGTATGACGACGATCCAATAAAAAATCAATCGAACTGTCCGTATATTCCTGCCCCCGATTGGTCAAACAAAACGAGCCTTTCGCTAACCCGAGCGCAGCGAGACCGAAATCTTGCGTCACCAAAATATCGCCTTGCTTGATCTGATTGGCGATATACAGATCGACGGACTGATCGGACCGATCCACTTGAATGACCTTAACTCCCGGGTTCTCCTTCATCCGATGGTCGAAAGAAGCAACCAGAACAACTTGTACACCAAATTGCCTTCCTGCCTGCTCGATCTCGGCTTTCACGGGACAAGCGTCGGCATCGACGATAATACTTCTGGCACTCATTTCCGTTCAGCCCACGCCCTTTTTGACGAAATCTCACCGTACTATTATATACGATGAACTTCTAAAAAATCCTGCAAGAATAAACATAAAACCTTACTGAACCCGCTCGATATGATCCATAACCAGACTTGCTGTTTCCTCTACGGCACGGTTCGAGACATCGAAGATCACGCAACCGATTTTGCTCATAATTTTGTCAGCAAAAGCCAGTTCTATTTTAATACGTTCTACATTCGCATAGGTTGCATTTTCTGCAAGACCAAGTGTACGAAGCCGTTCTTGCCGAATGACATTCAATTTATCCGGGTCGATCCTGAGCCCGATAATTTTATCTTTCGGAACCGTGTAAATCGCAGCGGGAGGCTGCATTTCCGGCACTAGCGGCACATTCGCCACTTTAAACCTTTTGTGCGCCAAGTACATGGATAACGGAGTTTTGGACGTGCGGGACACCCCGAGAAGAATAATGTCTGCCTTCTGAATACCGCTAAAATCCCGGCCATCATCATATTTAACGGCGAATTCAACCGCTTCGACTTTTTTAAAATAATCCTCATCCAGCGGATGAATCATCCCCGGCTGTCTGCGGGGTTCTTGGTGCAGCGCTTGCCCCAAGGTGTTCACAACCGGTCCGAGCAGATCGATGTGCGGGATATTGTGCTCTTGCGCTTTGGCGATAAGATCGTCCCGCAGCTCGGGTATGACCAAAGTGAAGACAACAATACCGCCATGAATGCGAATAGCATTGATCACTTTATCGATGCCTTCAATATCATGGATGAACGGAGCTCTTACAATCTCCACGGGAACAGGATGAAATTGCATCGCTGCAGCGCGTACAACCGACTCTCCTGTTTCCCCGACAGAGTCAGAAACGACATAAACCCGAGTAGGTAATGGATGATCCATTTTCCCATAGCCCCTTTCAACCTGTTCAGCAGGGACGAGGCCCTACATTAGCATTTGTATGTAAAGTAGTTTAGAACAGAACGTAAGCATAAAAAAACTCACCGATATGCGGTCAGCACAAAGGCGAGGTGATTTCCACCACATCATATCAAAGCCAACATCACATGTCAAATAAGGCCAAAATTATATATTGTACTTTTCCATTTGTTCGATAAAGTCTCTCGATTTCCATTTTACGCCAATATGTATATCCATATAAGTTCGCATACATGTCTTTAGCTGCGCTTTCGTTTCATCTTTAACCTGAACGGCGCCAAGTCTGCGCATATCCATGCGCGGGAACAGTTTGAGCAGTTTCAGAGCGCCTTCTCCAATCCCGATCGCTGCAGGATCTTTGTAGCGGCACCGATGGCATAACGTCCCTCCCATGGCAGGGCTAAAGCTGGTGATACCCGCAGTTTCTCCGCAAGAAACGCAACCATTCGTAACGGGCAAATAACCGGCCAATTCAAACATTTTCATTTCATAGAGGTGAACGACGATTTGCATGTCCTTGCCTTCTTCGATGGCCATTAAACCCGCTCGCAACTGTTCGAACAGATAAGTGCTGCCTTCTTCATCGCCAAGCATGCGGTCCGTCATTTCGGCCAAGTACGACGCATGCGCAGACATATGCAAATCTTCCCGCAAAGCGTGATGGGCTTCGATAATTTCCGCAGAATTCAAAGATCCCATTTGACCGCGCTGTTTGAAAAAAACAAAATCGCCGTACGTAAAAAGCTGCGTAACGGCGGCATGTCTGCTTTTCACTTTTTTCGCACCCCGAGCCATAACGCCAACTTTGCCCAGCTCGGGGGTGAACAAACTAATGATTTTATTCCCCTCTCCGTAATCCATACTACGGAGTACAATCCCCTGTACACTGCGCAGCAAATGATTTCCCCCATGTAGGCCGCTCAGGGCTTACGACTTCTTTCTTTTACATCGTCAGACCCTCGAGCGGCTCTTCATTACTTTGATCCTCTTCCTGTACATCCGTGTCCATGCCGGGCCCATCGGTTACTTGTTTGTACAAAAGGTAGGCATCTACATCACCGGTCTTTGAAAAATACGTCCACGAAAAGTCTTTCATGTTCAGCATCCTCCCCATCGAACGTGATGTTCATAGGATGTGCAGAGAACGCTTCTCTATGCGGAAATTTATTGGAACACTTAGGTAAAAACCGGATTAATCGTGGCGGAAGCCAAGATCTTTCAGCACTCTGTCTTGATTTCTCCAGTCTTTCTTCACTTTGACCCACAGCTCTAAAAAGGTTTTGGAGCCAAGCAGCGTCTCGATATCTCGGCGGGCTTGTTTGCCAATTTCTTTGAGCAAGCTGCCCTGTTTGCCGATAACGATGCCTTTCTGGGAATCGCGCTCAACAAAGATAACCGCTGAAATGTGAACGACGCCATTGGATTCAACGCGCATATCCTCGATTTGGACGGCAATGGAATGCGGAATTTCTTCGCGGGTCAAATGCAGTATTTTCTCGCGAACAAGCTCTGCGCATACGAACTGCTCAGGATGGTCGGTGATTTGATCGGCCGGATAGTATTGAGGTCCTTCAGGCAAATATTTAATAATTTGTTCCAAGAGGGTTGTTACATTATTTCCATTCAGCGCTGAAACCGGGACGATTTCTGCAAAATTGTACAAATCTTTGTACGTTGTAATGATCGCAAGCAGCGCTTCAGGCTGGACAAGGTCAATTTTGTTCAACACCAGAATAACAGGTGTCTCAACATGCTTCAGCTGGTCAATAATATATCTGTCTCCGCCGCCTATGCCATCAACAACATCGACCAGGAAAAGTACCGCATCGACTTCCCCCAGGGTGCCGTGCGCGACTTTACTCATATAATCGCCTAATTTGGAAGTCGGTTTATGAATTCCCGGCGTGTCCAGAAAAACGATCTGGCCGTTTGCCGACGTATATACGCCGTGTATCTTGTTTCTTGTTGTTTGCGGCTTGTCGGACATGATGGCGATCTTTTGCCCGATGATTTGGTTCATCAATGTTGATTTCCCCACATTCGGACGTCCGATGATTGCGACAAAGCCTGATTTAAATTCTTTATTAGCCACTTCTATTTATCCTCCATTTGAATGCAAATCTTTCGTTGTAAAAGCTCCTGGCAGCAAAGCGGAAACGGTCGTTTCAGCAAAATCCCCTTTGAGATTGCCAAGGTAAACGGGCATATCCGGCGCGCAAAGCTCAACTAGCACCTGACGGCAAATGCCGCATGGCGAAATCGGACCTTCCGTATCGCCCATAACGGCGATCGCTTTGAAGGAGCCTGCTTTGTGCCCGTCAGCGATTGCGCGGAAGAGAGCCGTGCGCTCAGCGCAGTTCGTAGGGCCATATGCGGCGTTCTCCACATTGCAGCCGTAATGAATATGGCCGTCCGCATCGAGAAGCGCGGCTCCAACGTTAAAATTAGAATAAGGCGTGTAGGCTCTTTTCATCGCTTCTTTTGCGTGTTGAATGAGTTCTTGTTGGTTCATGGGCCATCATCCTTCTTAATTGTTATAGTCAATGTTATAGCATGTTTAAACACGATAAAGCGAGTATTGTAACGGCGGCACCGATAAGTGCGCCAAGAAAAAGCGCCGGAAACGGGCGGGTCTTTTTGTCATACAGCATCATAAATATAAGTGCGGCAAGCGTATACGCCAGCAAGGCTACGATTGTCTGTGAAACGAATATCGCAATGACGGTTGCAATGGAAAAGGCTACGGCCGTCAGCAAGCTGGGGCGAACTAATTTCCCTTTGTCCGAAAACCGAGTCTCGATGACGATGACCGTTAAGATGACCAGGGCGATAAGCACCCAGATCGTCCCCGCTGATACTTGCGAGTCGCGAATTCTGGATTCGCGCAGAAGCTGATCGATCGGTTCATAGAAAACAATCATGCCGACGACGACGGCAAACCCGGCAGACACCAAGACGGACGCCGCGGCGACGTCCTTTGCGATTTTGGCTAACGGATGGCGGTCCGGCATTGCAAGATCCACCGTCTTTTCCACAGCCGTATTGATGAGCTCCGTAACAATCATCAAGGTTACGGCTAACAAAATAAACAGGATATCCGTTTTGGGCAAACGTGCGAACAGAGCAGCCAACAAAACAAGAAAAGCAACGCAAAAATGGAACTTCATATTGCGCTGCGTATCTAAGGCATATTTGATTCCTTCGTAGGCATACCGGAAGCTTCTGCGCCATTTACGGAAGCCGTCTGTCATTAGCGCGTCAAACCTGCCTTCTGCAAAATGTCCTCCTGCTTAGCAAACATAACCTTCTCTTCTTCTTCGCTTTGGTGATCGTACCCGATTAAGTGCAAGAATCCGTGAACGAACAGGAAGCCAAGCTCGCGTTCTACGGAATGTCCGTAGTCTTCAGCCTGGGCGATTGCGCGCGGGACCGAAATAATAATATCCCCAAGCGGTTCAATGAATCCTTCGGACACCGATTCGCCATCCTCCGATCCTTCCGCATCGTCCTGCTCATCGTCTTCATAGTTAATCCGAATTTCGTCTTCGCCAAACTCGCTCATGGCAAAAGACAGCACATCCGTCGGTTTATCCAGATCACGGTACTGCTTATTTAGCTCTTGGATCGCTTCATCGTCTACAAAAGTTAGCGCGACCTCGCCGGCTGTCACGCCTTCAAGCTCACCGGCTAACTTCAGCAGCTCCTCGATTTTCTCAATAAAGGCAGGTGTGATCTCTTTCACTTCCTGCTCGCTGCTCCATTCCAGCGTTAAATCGATACTTGCCATATTCATCACACTCCTGTCATTTCTTTAGGTCCCCGTTTTCTTCGGAGACAATTCATTCGGATACTCAATCCTCGCATGGAAGATGCCAAGCAAGGTTTCATTTAATGTTTTGGCGATCTTATCCAGTTCCTTAAGCGTGATATCACATTCATTGAATTGCCCGTCATCCAACCGGGACTTAATGATTTTGTGCACCATCGAATCGATCTGCTCCAGCGTCGGATTGCGCAGGGAGCGAACAGCGGCCTCCACGCTATCGGCAATTCCTACAATAGCCGCTTCCTTAGACTGCGCTTTAGGCCCTGAATATCGGAAATCCTCTTCGCGGATCTCCTTCTCGCTGCCTTCTTCCTCAGCTTGTTTAACGGCCTTATGATAAAAATAGTGCAGCAATGTCGTGCCGTGATGCTGTTCCGCAATATCTCTGATCGCCTTCGGCATTTTGTAATCCTTCAGCATTTCAACGCCATCGCGGGGATGGGCGATAATGATGGATTTACTTAAGTTCGGATCGATGCGGTCATGCGGATTTTCGATATTGGTCTGATTCTCGATAAAATAGCTCGGCCGTTTCGTCTTTCCGATATCGTGATAATAAGAACCGACCCGGCAGAGAAGTCCGTCTGCTCCGATGGATTCGGCGGCGGCCTCCGACAGATTGCCGACCATTACGCTGTGATGGTACGTGCCGGGAGTTTCCGTAAGCAGCTTGCGCAGCAAGGGATGATTCGGATTCGAGAGCTCCACCAATTTGAGCGGTGAAAGAATGCCGAAAGCAACCTCGAAGAAAGGCAGCAGCCCAATAACGAAAACAACCGTTAATAATCCCCCGGCAGCAGCGAACGAAAGCGACATGATCGCTTCTCTTTGCTGAAAATGATCTTCCATCAGCAGCATCGAGGTAATCGTGAGCATCGAGAAGAAGGCAATCATGAGTCCCGCTTTCAAAATGGTTGCACGCTGGCTTGCACGTTGAATCGTGAACACTGCGCTAAAACAAATAACCAAGGACACCAAGCCGTACCGGAAGTCAAAAAGAAGCGTATGCTCCGTATTAAAAATAATACTTGCCATCAAAGAGAATAAGACCGATGAAATAAAAGCCAGCGGCGCATCCAGCAAAATGGCAATTAAAATGCTTCCCAACGCAGTCGGAGCCAAATAACCGATAAACGGATAGTCCAAGTTTTGGACAAGCGAAATGATTTTCATACATGTAATATTGATGACAAAAATCAAAATCAGCATGAGCAGCTGAGAATTGTTATATTTGATGGCAAGCAAGCTTTGCCGCACAAACATAGATACGACAAAAGACAATAAGGCCGAAAGAATACTTAGACCAATCTGCGGCAAATGATTCGCTTTGCTCTTGAGCAGCTCCAGCTTGTCCAATCTGGCATAAATCTCTTCCGTGATGACGTCGCCTGCCTTGACTAGCACATCATTTTTGTTGATATATACCGGCTTAACGTTTTCTCTGGCTTGTCCTTTGGCATCATCCGTGCCCTTCTGATCAAAGAACTTATTCGGCGTGATCACCGCTCGCGCGATCTCCGTCACCATTTCACGCATCGTATTCTTCGCAAGATTCGACGTGTTTACCATCTCGGCAACTTTAGCCCTTGCCGTCTGTGCGTCAAGAATCTGGTCGTTCATCAGCTTCGCAACGATATCTTTGGTCACGGGGCGCATGGCCGTCAAGTCCTCTTTGCTCAAGCGCGGAAGCTTAAAGTAAGCTTCTTCAGGCAGCGGGTACTGCTGTTCGGCAAGCCCTTGCTGGATTTGCTCGATCAACGTCTCGTTATACTGCGCGCTGGTGCTGAGCGCTTTGACCGACTGATTCTCCGAATCGCTAATGAGCTGAGGAATGACACGGCGGAAAATGCTTACTTTATCATCGAACTTTACTTCTTCATCCGCATTAATCTGCAATAATTTATCATAAATAGCGTCGATTATCGTATCATTCTTGAGATTCACGATGCGGTATACAGGCTGCACGCGTTTGGCGGCGTCCTCTTTCGCTTGTTCCGTCGCAACGGCGTTCTCAATTTGCCTTGGCGCATAAATCGTCGTTTCACTGGTTGTCCCCAGTTCGATATCATAAACCTGAGGAACGAGTTTCGCATATAGAGAAATATAGAAAACTAAAGCCAGCAAGAGAAACAACAGTACGCGAATAACCGTACTGTACTTCCATCCGTTCAGCTGGTAATGAAATTTGCCTTTCATTTGCACTTCATTTTTCATCGCGGAAGGTCATTCCTCTCTACCTGACAAACCAGCGCAGTTACTTTTCCTTCTCCGCATTGTAGGCCACAATGATTTTCTGAACGAGCGAGTGTCTAACTACGTCCTGCTCATCAAAGTGAATAAAGCCTATCTCATCAATCCCATTGAGGATGCGAGCAGCCTCTACAAGCCCTGACGATTTGCCGCGTGGCAAATCAATTTGCGTAACGTCCCCGGTAATGACCATTTTGGAGCCGAAACCGAGCCGCGTCAAAAACATCTTCATTTGTTCAGGTGTTGTATTTTGAGCTTCATCAAGAATAATAAACGAGTCATCCAAGGTTCTGCCCCGCATATAGGCCAGAGGCGCAATTTCGATCAAACCGCGCTCCAATGATTTAGCTACCTGCTCAGGACCTAAGACATCGTTAAGAGCATCATACAATGGGCGCAAATAGGGGTCAACTTTTTCCTGCAGATCGCCTGGCAGAAAACCGAGACTCTCCCCTGCTTCGACCGCCGGGCGCGTTAAAACAATTCTTTTGACGGCACCTTCTTTAAGACGCGTAACCGCGAGTACGACTGCTAAATAGGTTTTGCCTGTTCCGGCAGGCCCTATGCCAAAAACGATATCTTTCTTTTTGATCGTCTCAACGTATTTGCGCTGTCCGATCGTTTTGACGCGAATCGGTTTGCCGCGATGCGTTGTTGTAATCTCGCCTTTGAACAGATCCAGCAGTTGATCCGCTTTCATTTGCTTAGCAAGCTCAACCGCATATAGGATATCCCGCTCCGTTAACGTATAGTTATTACGAATGAGCTGCAAGAGAACTTCAAAAAGCTGCTGAAGCGAGTTCACTTCCGCAGCCGGCCCTTGAATCGTTATTTCGGCTTCACGCGTAAAGATTTGCGCGGCAATCTCTCTTTCAATGACATGCAGAAATTTGTCCTGAGGGCCAAACAAGGCCAGCCCTTCAGCCGGATTTTTCAGTGTTAACTTTACGGATTGTGCGTTTTGTACCAACAGGTCTCATTCTCCTCGTATGACAATTGGTTGCTCTTCGGCGATATTTTCTTCGACTTCAAAATGCACGTCTATATAAATTTTACCATTCTCTGATTTTTCATGCAAAATTTTTTCGCCTACGAGTCTAGCATCGGCTCCTGAGGCCGCAAGCAATTTGGCTCTAGCCTGCTCCAGGCCTGTCTTCTTGGCTATCGCAGGATCGATCGGCTCCTCTACGATTTGAACTTCCATGACCTTTTCATGCAGCCATCCGATAGGGATCGCGAAGGAACGCCAGGCCAGCGTTTTTCGCTCAGGAATCGTCTCGAAATGTTCAAAATTAAGCTTCCCGTACCCGCTGACTTGCAAGGCTCTCGACCCGAAAACAATATAATTGCGGGTAATTGTCTCACCGGAATAAGCTTTATAGGATTTCGTAAGCGGTGACTCGATTCGCGAGGTATACCATACGATCCCCCTGACTTTGCCGCTGGCGACAACCACTTGATTATTCTGTTCATCCCCGATCGTGCCCGATATGAGCACGTCCCCTTTCTTCACATACGTATTCGGCTTTACCATCGGTTTCCCTTTATCGGATAAAATCTCGGTCACGAGCGCGTTTTTGGCAGCGACTAGATTTCTCGGATTTTTCAGATCCTTCTTATCGGGTATCGTGGCTTCCACGACTTTAATCGTAATGTGCGTACCGCGGATTTCAACCCCTACCCAGGCCGTGCCCGGAAGCAGGCTCTGTATCTCGCGTGACAGGTCCTCCGCCTTTTTCAGCCGGAATTTCCATTGGTACGTATGAATGCCCTGCTTGGCTGCCGCCTGCAAAATTTCCGCTTCCGAGATGCGGTCGTTGCCCTCCACCGTCACCTGCCAGACAAGCGAGGTCAATACGTACAGAGCGATAATAAAAGCGGCAATCCCGCTCAGGAACACTTTTCTCCGCCCCAATCTCTCCATAAAAAAAGGAAGCCCGTACCGCTCGAGGACATGCATCCGGCAGCCTGTCCGTTTGAGCAGCGGCTTAAGTTTGAAAAAGTCTTTGATCAGAATATTAAGCTCAAGTTTGCCGTCATCCCCGGCTTGAATATCCCAAATGGAGAACTCCTTCTCCATCATGGGATTAATCAGCTTTTCACATCCGTTGCCCCGTATTTGAATGCGCACATACCCGCGCAAACGGGCTATGAACATCGATTGCTTCATAACGCTTGCCTCCCCATCCTTAATCCTGACTTCCATCTATGGCATGTATTTAACGTTGTCGATCACGCCTTCGATAAAAACTTCCTCCGATAGGATCGCACGAATGACCAAGTTTTTACCGAACACTTCCAGCGTCCCTTTCGTTAACTCCAGCTTTAAGTTTTCACTGGAAAAATGGAGCACGCCCCGGTGATTCTCAACATAAAGCTGTACGTTGCCGATCATCGTAATTCGCGGCAAGTCCTGCACAACGTCCTGGGGAAGATCCAGGATTTTGGCCGTGAACTGGTTCCATTTGCGGGTCAAGCGACGCATAGCTGGGCACTACCCCCTCTAACTAGATGATCATGGCGACGGAAAAGGCGCATAGCTTTCTACCAAATTATGCGGCTGGCAACGGATTTATGTGAAAAAACTGGAAAACAAAGAGCGCCCTCCCCGATAGCCCGGGGGGACGCTCTCTGTTTTCGTTTGTTACCTGCGGTGAGGCTTTTTGGACCTGGGAGGACCCAAAATTTCGGCCCATACCACACCTTGAAGGAGCTGCTCTTGCGTAGGCGACTCCGGAAATGGATTTGCCGCCGTAAGGTCGCCTGCATAGACAGACTTGCCATCCGCTTGCGCCTGCTTAGTCGAGCCGAAAGGAGACGGCTTCGGCTTCGGGGCGGAGGCTGCCGATGGCACGCCGCTAGGACGGCCGAACTCGTCCCGTACGGCTTCTGAGGGTTGAGGTGGCCCAAACCCCTTCTGATCCGATTTACCAGCTTCAGGACGGCGCTGAGCTTGGCCAGGAGCATCGCCGAATGAGGGCATGCCCGTTCTCGGCGCATTTTGACTCGCACGACGCCCTTTGTTCTGAATTTGATACAAAAAGGTTAACCCGATAATAACGAGGTACCAGTTTTTAAATAAAAATGCAAGCAGTTGTTCCATGCTATCACCTCATGGGCTATGAGTCTTTGTCGCTCTTGCCATCGCCCATCTTGCCGAGCGTCGAACGCATTTGAGTATCTGCATCGATATTTTTGAAATTCATATAGTCCATAACGCCAAGTTTCCCGCTGCGAAGCGCTTCTGACATGGCAAGTGGCACCTGCGATTCCGATTCAACAACCTTGGCCCGCATCTCAACAACCTTCGCCTTCATCTCCTGTTCAGCTGCAACCGCCATCGCTCTTCTTTCTTCCGCTTTCGCTTGGGCGATACGCTTGTCGGCTTCCGCTTGCTCGGTTTGCAGATGGGCGCCGATGTTTTTCCCTACATCCACGTCCGCAATATCGATGGACAAGATTTCAAAAGCCGTTCCGGCATCCAAGCCTTTCCCCAAAACGGTACGGGAAATCAGATCCGGATTTTCCAAAACGTCCTTGTGCGAATCGCTGGAACCGACCGTCGTGACAATCCCTTCGCCAACACGGGCAATAATCGTTTCTTCGCCGGCGCCGCCGACTAATCGTTCAATATTGGCCCTTACCGTCACTCTGGCAATAACCTTCACTTCAATTCCGTTTTTAGCAACGGCAGAAACATTAGGCGTTTCGATAACACGCGGATTGACGCTCATTTGAACGGCCTGCAGCACATCACGGCCGGCCAAATCGATCGCTGCCGCGCGCTCGAACTCCAAATGAATTTTGGCGCGGTGCGCTGCGATCAAGGCATTCACGACTCTGTCGACGTTACCGCCGGCAAGAAAGTGGCTCTCTAATTGATTGATGCTGAGATCGATACCCGCTTTTGTCGCTTTGATCAGCGGATTAACGATCCGGCTGGGCGTTACGCGGCGCAGTCTCATGGCGATCAAAGTAATAATACTGATGCGCACCCCTGATGCAAGCGCAGAAATCCACAGCATCACTGGCACAACGCTAAGCAGTATCGATAGTGCAATAATGATGATTGCCGCAAGCAGTACCAAATATAGTCCCGGTTCGATATTCATTCTTTTTTCCTCCTAAGCATGATTAGATTCCATCTCCCGCACAACAACGCGGGCCCCTTCAACCTCAACGACAACGATTTCCTTCGCATTTGGAATAAAACTTCCGTTCGTTACGACGTCCACGCGTTCGCCCTGTATGATTGCTGTTCCGGCCGGCCGCAAGGGGGTTATCGCCTGCCCCGTCAACCCTACCAAATACGATCGGTCCGGGTTCGAGGTAAACCCCTTGTCCGTTGTCAACTGCTCCTTCAAAATAAACCGGTTCCATACTCCGCGATGTTTAAATGTTTTGATGGCAAAAGCAATGACGACAATGGCAACGAGAAGCGCTATCCCTAGCATGATCGCGGCATCCGCCGGATTCGGAGAGGCGAGCAGCACACCGCCGAAGAGACATATGGCCCCCAAAACACTTAGTATGCCGAAACTGGGCACGACCAATTCCAATATGAGGAGCACTAACCCTATGCCGAAGACGGCCAAATCACCAAACCCGGCAAAACCAGCCAAGTAAAACCCGAGAAAATAGAGCGCGAATCCGGCAACACCCGCTAACGCAAGTAAACCGCTGCTCAAAAAAAGAAGTTCTAAAGCGATCCCGATAATCCCGACCATCAATAGCACAGTCGCTGTAATCGGATGCGTCAGAAAGGCTGATAAGTTTTCTGCAAACATCGTCTTTCACTCCTTTCCTGATTCTTCCTTATCATTAATATGTACGTCGCTGGGAAGAAACTGTTTCGTTTCCAAACAAAATAAAAAGATCGAGTGGATGAAACATCCGCTCGATCTTGTCACAAACATATTAAGTATTATCCCAATAATTGTTGGACCAACTGATTTATAAGCTTACCATCAGCGCGTCCTTTGACCTGAGGCATCAATGCCGTCATCACTTTGCCCATATCCGCTTTGGAAGAAGCACCAATTTGCTGGATGGTCTGCTGTACAATGGCTTTCACTTCTTCCTCAGAAAGCTGTTGCGGCATGTACTCAGCTAGAATAACAAGTTCTGCCTTCAGGTTCTCGGCCAAATCATCTCTGCCGGCCTTCGTAAATTCTTGGAGGGAATCCTTACGCTGTTTGATTTCACGAGTTAGTACGTCAAGCACTTCATTGTCATCTAGAGCTCTTTTCAGATCAATCTCAGAATTCTTAATCGTAGATCTTACCATTCGAATTACAGAGAGTTTGAACTTGTCCTGACTCTTCATCGCTTGCTTCATATCTTCGTTCAATCGATCGCTTAAGCTCATGTTGCCTCCTAGAACTTTCTCTTGCGAGCAGCCTCAGATTTAAGCTTACGCTTAACGCTAGGCTTGTCATAATGTTTACGTTTCTTAACTTCTGCTAGAATGCCATCCTTTGCGATGGAACGCTTAAAGCGACGAAGTGCAGCATCTATAGTTTCGTTCTTACGAACTCGAGTTTCTGACAACAGATTTCCCTCCCTCCGAACAGACCATCTAGGATCAAACGGTTCATCAAATCTCATTATAGGTGATAGTAATTAGGGTGTCAATCGAATACTTAGGATTCCAAAAAGTTGTTTCTTAATTATGAACCCCTAAAGGAGACAAGCGCGCCCCTGCCATCAGGTGATAATGGATATGGTGAACGATCTGACCGGCATTTGCGCCAATATTCGTAATAACGCGGTAACCGGACTCTTCCACTTCCAATTCTCTGGCAATTTGCGCCGCCGCGGCTTGAACCCGCCCCATCAAAGGCCAATCCTCCGCCTTGGCATCCGCCAAAGAAGCGATATGCTTCTTAGGAATAATAAGGACATGGATCGGCGAGGCCGGCTGGATATCATGAAAAGCCAGAACCTCGTCATCTTCGTACACTTTTTTCGAGGGAAGTTCCCCTGCAACAATTTTGCAAAAAATACAATCGCTCATAATCGGGCTTGTCCCTCCGCTTTCTTTGGCTCTCATCTTTTAATTTTATCGGAAACGCGTGAAAAAATCCAATCCAATCTGTCCTATTACAAGGAACACTAGCAAAAAAAAGAAACGCCTCAGCGAAGTGTCTGAGAGGTTTCTTAACAGAAACAGATTTGACTAACGATTATGCTGGCTTTTCAACGATTGATGAATCTTCTTCCACTTCGCTTTTTCGGCGGCCTGAAGCCCTTTATCTTCTTTGCGCGCCAAATAAGCAAGCTCCTTCTGCAATTTTATATAATTGTAGAATCGCTCCTGCGGGAGACTGCCTTCTGCCAAGGCGCTTTTGACCGCGCATTTCGGTTCATTCTCATGTTTGCAATCTTGGAAATAGCACTGCTCTGCCAGATCCTCAATGTCCTGAAAAGACGTGCTCAAACCCTCCGAAGCGTCCCACAGCTGCAGCTCGCGCATCCCTGGCGTATCGATGAGGATGCCTCCTCCGGGGAGCGCAATCAACTCGCGGTGTGTCGTCGTATGCTTCCCTTTATCGTCCCCATGGCGGATATCCCCCGTTTCCAAAATATCCTTCCCGTAGATGCGGTTTACAATGGTTGATTTGCCCACCCCCGATGATCCGAGCAGCGCGACGGTTTGGCCCGGAGTTATATACGGAGCCAGTTCTTCGAGTCCGCGGTTCTCGGCGGAGGAGATGACATGTATGGGCACGCCGACCGCAACAGCCGCGACCTCCGCAGCAAGCGCCTCCGGATCGTCACACAGATCCGCTTTGCTGAGCACTATGACCGGCGTAGCCCCGCTCTCCCATGCCAGCACCAAATACCGTTCAAGCCGCCGCACATTAAAATCCAAATTCAGCGCAGTGACCAGAAATACGGTATCCACGTTTGTGGCTACAATTTGCTCTTCAGTGACTTGGCCGGCCACTTTCCGGGAAAACTTACTTTTGCGCGGAAGCACGGCATGAATTGTTGCCCGCTGCTCCTCTTGCCGGACGGACACAACCACCCAATCGCCTACAGCGGGATAATCTTCACGGCGTACAGCCAGGTGGCGCATCTTGCCGGAGACCTCCGCCAAGGCTTCGCCGGATTCCGTGAGTACGCGGTACATATGTTTATGTTCCAAGGATACCCGGCCAACCAGGTACCCTTCTTCCAGATAAGGTTCGAACGCTTTTGCAAAAAACGAATTCCATCCTAATTCTTCTTTTATCAAGTGTTAATTTCATCCTCTCATGTGTTTCTAATGAGAAGTATAGACTACGATTATCGCCATCACACGGTAAATAATCATTTAGATTATTTTTTCCTCCGAACATTTTGTACATCGGTCAATTCACTTATAGACTACGGGTCTAATTTTGCTTATAATAGGGATAAATCGATGGTTGGGAATGGAGTGTGCGGATGAGCCAATTCATGAGAGCCACCACCCGAAAAAAGCGTGATGTCATGATGGACGTCGCTTTATCGATGTTTATGGAAAAAGGCTACGAGAATGTGTCTGTCGACGACATTATCACGGCAACGCGAACGTCGAAGGGAACTTTTTACCATTATTTCAAAAGCAAAGACGCCATCATCGCAGACCTTTACAGCAAACAAATCGAATTGATTCAAGAATGGGTGAAGCAGCCTCCGTCCAAAGTGCAATCCCTGGAAGGACACATCAACCGCTTGTTTTTAGACTTAGCGTCTAACATTCGCGTTTCACCGCGTCTTATTCGAAGCTTGCAAGCCTTATCCTTACAAAATGAAACCGTTAAAATCGAGGAGCAGCACCAACTAAATGTGCTCTCCGAAAGCTTGCTGCATTGGCTGCCCGAACCTAACAAAGTCGAACTGCTCGTATGCATGTATACCGGCACGATTCGCACTTGGTGCAATCAAGAGCAAACTGATTTACTCTCCATGATGAAAAACAACTTAGCTTGGATGTGGGCAGGCCTTCGGTCGAACGAGCCGCACGCACCGCTTCAGGTAGAACCAGTCCCCAAGGAGGAACACAAAATGAAAGTAGCAATTATCGGCGGAGGCTTAGCCGGATTAACCGCGGCCGCTTATTTATCGGAAAACCCGCATATTGAAGGTATTCTTTTTGAACGCAGTCCGCAGCTTGGCGGCCGTGCATTTACTTACGAAAAAGCAGGCTTCACGCTGAACTTTGGCGCACACGCCATCTATGGGATAGATCGTCATACGATAACGAACATGGAGCGGGAATTGGGACTTTCCTTCTCTTCCAAGCAAGTCGATAAACGGAAGGTTGTTTATGCGAAACATAATCAGCTTACAACCGCTCCGCTCGATGCGATCAACCTGCTCAAAACCGATTTGCTCAGCACCGCTCAAAAAGTCCGGTTCGTCGGTGAAATCGCCGCGATTATTGCAAATATTCATAACTTGAAAAATTACGCGACCTTAGCCGAATATCTTGCAGAGTCCAATGCGGACGAAGATGTGAAAGAACTATGGGAACATCTTGTTTGTTCCAACTTCTTCATCACGCCTGAAGATGCCCGCAACGTATCCGGCGCAGTGATCAGCGAGTACTACCACAACCTGTTCCTTTCCACCAAACCGGTTAATTATATTCTTGGAAGCTGGGCGGTCATTACCAATCAACTCAAGCAAAAACTAACCACATCCGGCAGATGGGAAGTCGCCATCCAAGAGGGCGTGGAAAGTTTGAGCTATGCGGACCGGAAATTCGTGCTTCAAACGAAAAACCGCGAAGTCGCTTTCGATAAAGTCATCTTCGCAATGCCTGTCCAACAAGTCGTCAAACTGCTGAAAGGCACGGCATGGGAGCCATTCTTGGCCCCATATGAATCCAACACCGCTACGGAAGTAATGGTGTATGACGTTGGGTTAAGCAAAGTGGTAGCTAGACCGTTTAGTTATATTAGCGACATGGACAATAAAATGTTCATCAGCGACGTCTCCGCAACAGATCACACGTTAGTACCTGAAGGCGGACAGCTGCTGCAAGGTATCGCCTACTTAAGCGATCATTTCGAAAGCGACGAACAGCGCAAATCGTATCTTGAAAATAAAAATACACAGTTGGAAGCTCTATTCGACAAGCATTATCCGGGCTGGCGCGATGTCACCGCTGTAAAACGGGTTTCGAAGAAAGCGATGGTCTCCAGCGTGAAGAACATTTCTACCAACAACCTTCTGCCAATCCGCGTGGAAAATGTGCCTTTCTACTTCTGCGGCGACGGATGCACAGGTAAAGGGGAGCTTGCAGAACGTGCATTCTCAAGCGCCCGCACAGCGGCACTCGCCATTGTGCAAGAGGTTCAACAAGCGCTGCAAAGCGTCTAAGGCTTCTAACCCACGGAAACTAAGCAAGGCTGTCCCACAAGTCATAGAAATGACTGGGGACAGCCTCTTTTTTTATTGCTTAGTTACGCGCACATCATCAATGTGCAGCGTCGTGCCGCCAGGTGAATCCACATAGAAGCCAACATCAATTTGGCCATTCGTTACCATCACATCACTGACGCTGATATATTTCCAAACGCCGCTGTTGCTGATATTCGTATAAATCGCCGATCCGCCATAATTCTGAACTTCCATACGCGCTGTTGTCGGTGTCGTATTTTTCATACGGACCCAAGCCTCGACTTTGTACTTCACATTGTTCACAGGAACGGCAATCGTTTGATGCAGGCTCTGCTGATAAGCGCCCGCCGCGAAGAAGTAGGCTCGCTTATCGCCTGACCACGGCGATTCCGGCGGGTTCGTCGTCGAACCGCTATCAATGCCATAAGCGACCGCTTGGGTGCTTGGATGCCACTCCACCCAATTGTTGCTCTGACTCGTGTCGCGTTCAAAATCAGGATTATCGAGCAGGTTTTGCTCGGAGACAGGCGTCCCTGCCGCGGCAGTCGAAATCAGCAGCCGATCCAGATTGATATTTCCGCTATCGCCTGAATCATATTTATAAGCGACCGTATTGGCTCCGGCGTTTAGTGTTACAGTTTGAACATTGTCCTGCCAAACGTTCCAGTTGCCGCCTGGACTTGTAAAGCTGGTTTGGCCCAATTTTGATCCATTAATGTAAGTACTTAATGTTTTCGATACACTATTTCCATTTGCGTAACGCAGTGCAACTTGATAGCTTCCCGCGCTCGGCACATTGACATTGAATTTCACTTGTCCGCCTACGGCGTTTATCCCTTCAACAAATGAAGTGCCGCTATAGTACCAATGATTCGAGTTCTGCCCTGCGCCGCCAGACAACTCCGCGCTTTCCGCCTCATACTTGCCGACCACCGGGGAGAAAGGAACCGTGATATTATCCAAGTTAACATTCCCCGTGTCCCCTGCGTCGCTATAGTACTTATACGTCACAATATTCACGCCGGCCGTCAGTGGCAGCGTCTCCGACTGCGTTGCCCACGTATCCCAGTTCGCTAAACTATTCAGTACCGTGGACTTCACTCTTTTCCCATTTACGAAAATACTGACGGACTTTGCCGCTCCCGACCCGTTCGCATAGCGCAGCGAGACGTTGTAATCGCCACCCGTTTTCACCTTCGGATAGAAGGTGACTCCTGCACCTGCATTACTCAAGCCGTCAACAAATCCGGTGCCCGTATAGCCGGTATGATTCGTGTTCACCGTAGCTTTAGTTGCACCCGTGCTGCCGGAAAGCGATGCATCCTCGGCTTCATACTGGGCGGATGTCGCACTCACAACGGCCGATCCGGAAATAGCAATCGCTTTGGCGGAAGCGGCTCCTGCTGCGACTTTCACATAGGTCACATCGCCATAGATATCCTTCCCTGTCGTCCACCCTTCGCCCGCTGCCGCCTTCAGAGCTTGCAAGCTCGCATAGGACGTCATCGCACTGCCGTTATTCGTGACGGACGTAGCCGCAGAACCATGCAGCTTGACGATGTAGGATTGAAGAGCCGGCGTATAGCTTCCGCTTTTCGCCCCAAGCGTAAAGCTTTGCGAGCCTGAACCGTTATCCTGCGCAGTCATTGCTTGCTTGAAATAGGCGCTGCCTTCATAGTTATAGCTGGCCCCATCGTCATCATAGTACGTGAAACTGGACGATGCCGTATTTGCAAAAACGTCCACATCAACCGATGTGACAGCGCTCTGTCCCACGTAATCCTGAACCTTTTGGGAAGGAATGATTGCGCCTTTTTTAATAAACAGCGGGATGTCCGTTAACGTTTCGGGGTTCACCGGATATTGAATCGTCTGGCCTCCGGCAATCGTGCCTCCCCTTGCATAATCTATCCATGTCCCTGCAGGCAAATAAATAGCTTTGCTTGTCTGTTGTTTATCCACGACCGGGGCGGCCAGCAGCCAATCGCCGAACATCCAGGCATCTGTATAATTTTTCGCATTCGCGTCCGTCGGATACGCTTGCATGAGCGGTTGAACTAATCCGTTCCCGTTCTCATAAGCGCTTCTTTCATACGCATACATATAGGGGATCAACGAATAGCGAAGTTGAATGGCTTCTTTGGAAGCTTCCTCAGCCGTAGAGCCGAAATACCAAGGCTGCCGCTGCTGATGATTGTTCCCATGCACCCGGAAAACAGGCGTTAGCGCACTAAACTGCATCCATCTCGCGTATAAATCGGGATTCGGATTGTTGGTCGTGCCATCCTGTTGATTGAAGCCGCCGGTGTCCATTCCCCATTTCACTTGTCCGTTATTGATCGAAGACAGCATAACAGCCCGCTGCTCTTTCATCCCGGCAGCCCAGCTGATCCGCTCCCCTTTGTTGTACTGGATGCCGATATCGCCCGACCACAGCGTCGTCGCGTAGCGCTGCGCACCCGGATAGAATGTTCTCGCTGTTTGCCAAACACGCTGCGCACCGCTTGTGTACGCACGTTGGCCTTCGTACATCGTTTGAGACATGTGGCCGGTTGTGAAGTTGCCAAACCAATACGAGGCGCCTCCGGAGGATACTTTATCCGTTTCATCGTTCCACCAGCCGACTATGCCTTTATCGAAAGCATCTTTGGAATGATTCCAAAACCAGCTGCGCTCACTGGCATTATAAGGATCGATACTGCGCACCGTTACTGGAATGAAATAGTCTTGATACTCGTTATGCCCCGGATAGAAATACCCGCCGTTCGCTGCGTCAGTCCCTTGCGTGGTGGCGCTGCCGGAAGCATCCTTCGTGACGATCCGGGGCTTGGTAATCCCGATCATTTTCACGCCTTTTGCATCCATCGCCGACTTCAGTGCGGTCGAGGAGGCAGAAGGGAAATTCGTCGTATTCCACGCGAATTCGCCGTAGTTGGTTTCTCCGTATTTTTTCCAGTCATAATCAAAGGCATAGGCATCTATCGGGATATTTTTGGCCCGGTACGTATCCACGTTAGTCATAACTTCCGTTTGATTCGTATCCCACTCAAAGTTCATGAAGCCAAGCGACCACTTCGGAAGCATCGGCGGTTTTCCCGTGATCTCGCCTACGCTGCTCATAATTTCCTTCGGTGTGCCGAGCATGATGTAGTATTCGACGTTTTGCTTCGTATAGCGCCGGCCTTCCGCAGGGATACCGCCATAATAAAATTCCATTTTCCCCGTTGCGCTATCTGTATACGGATAACCGCCGTCGCTGTCAACCAAGATGCCGTAACCCGCCGTACTCCAAATCAGCGGTCCGCCGGAATCGCCTTGCTCGCCGGCATGAGCGGGTTCCGAGGATGTATTCCGCAGCAAGTCTCCCCCGTTATCAAATGCGTTGAAGCTGCGGATACCGTACATGCTGTCTGCCGTATTATGTACGAAACGGACACCGTCGGAAAATACGCCGCCACCTGACGGCTCCCAGAATAAAGTTGTGCCGTCCGCCTTTTTTACCGTCATCCGCACCGGATTTTTGGTAATCTCAATCTTCATGGCCGAAGTCGAGATCATCATCGGATTCGACGCCGTGTTAATCGTAGCGCCTACGGAAGCCCATGTCTTATTCGGATCCAGCATCGGCGTTTTAGCGCTTGACGCTATGCCATTCGGTCGATAATCCACTTTCAAGATGCCGTTTTGCACAGCTTGTATAACCAAAAGATCATCGTTAGGCTCAGCGCCGTTATCAATGGTAAGCGTCAGCGTATCCCCTGTCACGTTCGAACTCAGAAGATTGCCCAGACTGCTTACGTAGGCGTTTGCAGGAGAAGCTGGAAGCAGAACAGGAGTTGAAATCACTAGCGTACTGGCGGTGAGCATGGAAATAATTCTTTTGTTGAGCAGCTTCATCACGGGTACTCCCTTTCGTTAAGGAAATAAGGGAGGGCCAGGCCCTCCCAGCTTTTAGTGCTCTACGATCGCTATGTTATCGAGATTGATGCCGAGGGTGCTTGTGTTGTCATAACTAACTTTCACCGTGTTGAGACCGGCGGCTAAAGTAACGTTAACGGTTGCGGTTCCCCATGTATCCCAGTTCGCCGTTTGCGGTAAAGCAAGGTCCGTCACTTTGACGTTGTTGACATAGATGGCGCGCGACCCATTGCCTCCACCGGAGGAATAACGAACTTTCAGCGTATACGTGCCTGCGGCTTTAACGGAAACATCAAAGGAAACATTGTCTCCTACGGCATCGAAGCCATCCACAAAACCAGTGCCCATATAACCGGTATGATTTGTATTCGTCGTAACGCTGTTTTGTGTGGCAAACTCAGCTTCATACTCCACTTTATTAACGCCGTTCAGCACAACCGTTTGCGCAGAAGCGCTTGCGCCAAGCTTCACATACGTGAATTTCTGCACCGTATCGTAGAACCATCCTGTCGAGGCGCCGATTAAGGCAGACAGCGTACTGTATTCCGTCATCGTAGAACCTCCGACAGTAACGGAAGACGGCTTGGTCGTGAACACCTGCAAAGTTTTCGTAGAGTTAATAGCCGGAACAGTCACTGTCTCTTTACTCGAACCATATTGTTCGGTCGACGTGATTGTTTTGACTGAACCGCCAATATCGTCGTTCCAGTCATATGTGGTTGTCCCAAGCGGATAAATGCGGAAAGCAAGATTCGTGTAGCTTGTCAAACTGTTCCCGATCGTCCCTCCGACTTGATATTGCGCATTCAAATTCAGCGGTATAATGCTGCCCGATTTCACAAAGACAGGAAGATCATCGACGCCGGCATAGTAGTTGATCGTACGTCCGCCAGGGCGCTGCGCGCCGAACCAGAAATCGATCCAATCACCTTGCGGGAGATAGATGCTCTTGTTCGTTTCTCCTTGATTCAACACAGGAGCAACAAGCAAATTGCTGCCGAACATATACTGCTGATTTAATCCGTATGTGTTCGTGTCCGTCGGGTTGTCAAGCACCATGGCCCGCATCATCGGCACACCCGTGTCGCTTGATTTCTTGGCTTCGCTATAAATATAAGGAAGCAGATTCATACGAGTATTCGTGTACTTGGCAAAATGGTTAACGATCGTGTTATCTCCCGTACGGGCCTGCGCATTCCACGGGGAGCGCTCTTCGTTAATGCCCGAGGAGCCGTTAGACTCCGAATGGAACTGCATGATTGGAGCAAATGCAGCCATTTCGGTTGCCCGTTTGTACAATTCAGCCGATGGATAGGAGCCAGTGAAGCCTGCCAAATCCCAACTCCAATACGGAACGCCTGACATGCCCGCAGTTAGCCCGGCAGTGACGGCCTGCTGGAAGGCGCCAAATGTCGATTCTTGGTCGCCGGACCAGAAAATTTGGTTCGCCTGAGCGCCTTGTGTGCCCGAGCGGCTGAACGACACTGCATTGCTTTTCTTCGAGCGCGCATACTCGTTATAAGCTTTTACATACTCATTGGGGTATTGATTGCGCATTTCATCGCCTTTTTTGCCGTTGAAAAACGTATTCGAGCGGCCCCATACCATTTCGCCGCCATCCGTTTTAAAGCCATCGATGCCAACGCCGTCAAATAAATAGGCGCGTTTGGACATCCACCAGTTTTTCGCTGACGGGTTCGTAAAATCAAGCAGCAAACTATTTTCGAACCATTGGCCTGACGGAATCCGGTATTGACCTCCGCTGCCGTTGCCGACGGCATAATTTTGTGCAACCATATAAGCTTCGTCATTATCTTTCTGGGTGTAAGCACTTGACGTCCATTTCTGGATCGGAACCTGCCATAACACAAGCTTCATCCCGTTATTATGCACGTTGTCGGCCATGCCCTTCGGATCCGTCCATCTTCCGTTAAACGTGAAGTCCGTGTAGGCATGAGCAGCGCTGCCTGTTTTGGGCGTATAGGTAGCATCGTTAAAAATGTAAAAGGTGTTCTCATCGCTCCATTGTTCAAGAACAACAGCCGTAGCAGGAATATTGTTTGTATTCGCGTTCGTAATCGCCGTTGACACTTTGGATTGCCGATCCCACTCGTTGGCTGACATCCATAAGCCGAAAGCCCATTTCGGCAAAGACGTCGGTTTGCCTGTAATATTGGCATAATTGCCGATTACATTATTCAAATCATTGCCGTAAATGAAATAGTAGTCCAGCGTAGAGGCAGCGCTGCCCCCTGTATCGGCCGTGAAGCTGAACATGTCGGTTCGTTCGGTGGCTAAGCGGAATTTGGAATAATACGTAGAGTTCACGAAGATGCCGTAACCGCTGCTGTTCAGCATAAAAGGAATGGCCATGTACGTACGGTCATTTTGGTTTTTGTATTGATTGTATACATAGGTATCAACATCTTTGCCACGTTTGCGGAAGTTGTTATAATGCTCTCCGAAGCCAAAAAACTCCTCGCTCGCCGGAGAATAGAAATGATCCTCCACTTTGTTGATCAGCGTGCTTCCGTTGGTCAACCATGCGATGTTGCGATTCGTCGTGCTGTCATATTGACGCGCAATCAGCGTTGTTCCATCCGGTTTATATACACTTAGCTTGAAAGGATTCTTATCTACCTTGACTTTCAATTTGGAGGTTGTCAGCCAAGTCGTTGACGCCGTATCCGAAACCGTGTAATTGCTAAGGCCCGTGCTCAAAGTTCCGGTACCTGTCGGAGAAACCTGCACACGCAGGACATCATCCGCTGCAAAGGAAAGATTGATCTTCGGCGTCAGCGTCCCCGTATTGGCTACCGCATTCAGCACAACACGATTCGTATTGTTCGTAATGGAGCTGACGCTGCTGACGGATTCCCAACCGGTCACAGTAAAGGTGAAGGGCCCAGTCGTCTTTTCATTCGCGCCATCCTTATTGCCATGAACGGTATAACTGATCACATCCCCTTTGGCAAAAGAGCCGAGATTCGCCTCCCAATATGTATTGTTGCCGCTGTTGTATTTATATGCCGCTCCGACCGCCGTTTGATTAACCCCGTTTTTGGTCCATGTCACCCACGCCGTCTGGCCTGACTCAATGGGCCAAGTGGTGATTTTGATATACACCGCTTCGCCTGCAACGGGATCTCTCGGGCTTCGTTCGGTCGCTTGAATCTCATACAGATCATCAATGCCATACGGAGCATGATACACGCCATCGATCGCGTAAATGTTAGGAACGACCAAGAAGAAGCAAAGCAAAAACGAAACCGAAAACCGTAAAAGCGCAGGAAGCTTTTTTACGTGCATAAATGTTTCCCCTTTCGTACTCAAATTTTGTTCGTCTGAACCGGCACTGCGATAAGTCACCCACATACTAACTTACTAACCTGCTCTTCCTCTAACGCAGCTCTAGGCATCACCCCTTTCAATTGCACGGCGGTTCCCAGTCCTGATGCTTAGAACCGCCGGTTTCTTAAATGGCATATTCTCTTTCCACAATCGTTTGAGCGACCTGCAACCATCTGATGACATCCGCCTGCCAAAAAGCATGATTCCCTTCGCAGACATGCACATCGCAGATTTTGGACGTATAACGGCTCCACTCCGCTAATTGATCAATCATCGCGTGCTCATCCTTATTTCCTGTAAACACGCTAATCCTTGAACGAAGCTGCTGGCGATCGACCCGCGGGCGGTATTCCCCCATTGGTTGGCAGCCGCAATCGCTCCCCTGCAGTCCGCTGGCTTCACTCCGGGATCGCAGCAAATGCGGGGCGCTGCAGCCCGACAGAAACAAGTGGCTCGGCTCCGCCAGACCAGCCCCCCTCATGCGATGGCTAGCCTCAAAGGCTAGCAAGCTGCCCCAGCAATGGCCGATGAGGACATATTGTTCATCAGGCACCAAATGCCGTTCAATGAATGAGCAGGCTTCCTGCAGCCCTTGTTCCCAGCGATCAGAATGAACCTCGCGCATGGACAATCCGGTTTGCAGCAGCTCCACACCATGGAATCTCATGCTCGCAGGCAATCCGTCGCTCCAAGCCTGATACGACTCAGAGAAGCCGCCACAGTGAGGAAAACCGAACAAAATCACCCTTCGATCACCAGACTTCCTGCCGATTCCCCAGCGGCGACGAGAACATCTTTCCGGGAAATGACATACTCACCTGTTTGGAGTTGTTCGACACCAGCCCCTGGGGATAACTTAGTGCCGGAGGAAGTCACGATCGAGGCGCCTTCCGGTTGGTACACAATGAAGGTAATTCCTTGCTTCAGATTGCCGGACCATTGCAAGTGAACTTGAGCTCCTTCCCTTTTGGCGGCAATTACCAAGCGATTCCCTAGATCATCTTCAAATTCCGTTTCCAACTCGGAAACAACATAGACCCGCAAGCACAAATGCTCATAGCCATCGACGCGATTACCGACATGATCGCCCAGTGTGTATTTGTCTGCCAAATTAAGAGCGATAACGCTATTCTGCTTCTGATACACAGGTATGCTGGCCAGAGGAGCAGCCACTTTCGTCAGACAAGGACCTTGAACCTCATCCTGGTCCTCCAGGGAAAGCCACGCGCCTTCCGGGAAATAAATTTCCTTGGAGAAATGCCCTTCATCCATCACAGGCGCCACCAGCAAGCTTTCGCCAAACAGATATTGACTGATCATTTCCGTGCAGTGCGGGTCCGCCGGATACTGCAGCGACATCGCACGCATCATCGGCAATCCTGTTCGACTCGTACGAATTGCCTGGTCGTAAATATAAGGCAAAATATTCATGCGAATATCGGCATACTTTTTGTACAACTCAATAACGACCGGCTGCCCTGTACGTTCTGCAATGTTCCATGGCGTCCTGTCCTGGTTGAATTCTCCCTTCGTCTCGGCATGATACTGCATCACCGGGCAAAACGCAGCCATTTGTGCCGATCGCACAAACAGTTCAGCCGTCGGAATATCGCCGTGAAACCCGCCCAAATCCCAGCCCCAGAACGGAATCCCCGACATGCTGCTGGATAAGCCGGCAATCATCGAAGAACGGAAGGCTTGAAACGTCGAACGCTCATCTCCAGCCCAGTGCAGCGGGTACCGCTGTGCGCCGGTGTAGCCCGCCCGGCTAAACGTAATGCCGCCATCCTTGGCATACTTCCCAATAAAATCGTAATAGCTGCCCACATATAAATTAGGATATAAATTACGCATTTCGCGACCCGTCGAACCGTCGTAGAACTGCAAATCGTGACCGAAAACAAATTCGCCGCCGTCGGTTTTAAAGCCGTCCACACCGATTTCATCTGCCAAGTATTGGCGTTTGTCAAACCACCATTTCGATGCTTCAGGGTTCGTAAAGTCGATAATGTGACTGTCCTTAAACCAATTGTATGGCAATGTGTATGGCGTGCCCTCCGCTGTCTTGACTTCATACCCTTGGTTCAGCAAGGTTATTTCATCTTGATCGCGCTGAGCGTGCGCCACGCCATACATATGTTTGTGGATCGGAATTTGCCATAACAGCACTTTCAAGCCCTGATCGTGCAGCTCTTCCACCATCGATTTGGGATTCGGCCAACGTCCCCATTCGGGGAACTGGAAGTCCGCATAACGGAAAGGTTCGCTGCCTTCTTTGACCTCGTACTGCGCATCGTTGAAAATATAAAATGTTGCCTCATCGCTCCACTGCTCAATGACTAGCACTGTAGAAGGAATTTCATACCGGGCTGTCAGCTCCGCCTGCTTCAGAACCTCTTCCTGCGAGTCCCAGTTATTGCTGGACATCCATGGTCCGAACGACCATTTGGGCGGAAGCATGGGCTTGCCGGACAACTGCGTAAATTGGCCAACCATAGCAAGCGGCTCATCGGCAAATAAGTAAGCAAGAACTTGCTGCGTTGCACTTGATACATCGACTTCCACTTCAACCAGATCGGACAACCGTGTATGAAAACGGAAAGTCGAGTAAAGCGGCGTATCCACGAACAGGGCATAACCGCCGGACGAGATCGCAAAAGGAACCGGCATATATGTTTTCAGGCCTTGATCCCGGTACTGATTATAGACATATTGATCCACTTCTTGCCCGGAATAATCATAATGGGAAAACCGTTCCCCCATCCCGAACCAGCGATGCTCCGGCTTCGTCCGCAGGTTCAGCCGCAGCTTATGGAGCAAGCCCGAGCCGTCCGTGAGCGCCTCAACGAGGGGCTTCCCTTCGGCGGCGAATCCCTCCATGAGCACGCCCTCGGCGCTGCGAAGCGTCAGCGCGAGCTTGCCCTCGCGTACGTCGGCCTCCAGCCGTGCGCGCCCAACCGCAACAGCCGCCTGCTGCGCCGGCTGGCCATTCGTCCGTTCGCCCGCTGCGGCGAACGTCAACTGCACGGCGCCGCTCGCGTCGGCGCGGAAGGCCAGTTGGGCGGTGCGCGAAGCGTCCGCACCATAGCTTAGCCGAGCGACGAAGCCGTCCTCCGTCGTCTCCAAAGCCTGAACGTGCGCAAGCGGTATCCACGACCGCACGTTAAAGCGATAAGTCGCGGAATGCTGCGACTTGCCGCCATTTTGAAGCGCGAAGACATAGCTCACCTCGTCACCGGCGAGGTAAGGGCCCAGCTGCGCTTCCCAGACCTTCTCGCCGCCGTCCGTCACTCTCATGACGGCGGGAACTTCCGCTGCCGGAATCCCATTCACGGCTGCATGCACGGTAACGACCTGACTCATCTGGAACGGCTGAGTCAGCAAGCGCACGATGACCGTATCCCCCGCTTCGGGTTCCCGGGGGAAGCGCTCATAGGGCAGAATCACATAAGGATCATCGAACCCGGTAGGCTGATGGATCAATCGAACGCTGTCCACTCCCTCTTTGCTCACCTCGCCTGAAAGCAATGAGCTCTGCACAAGTGCGGTCAGCACCGTGCTCCAAACACTGATCGGAGGCACTGGCGACCGCTCTATGGAATAAGCAAGCAGCAGAGGTTCTTTGGCTGTTGCGGTATCTACTTCATACAGCGCCCCCTGCGTTTCGAGAAGCTTTTCCACATGCAGAAGCAGTTCTTTGGCCCTTACTGTTTCCCCTTTCTTCGCGTAGTACCAGGCAAGCAAACAGGTCAGATCCGGCCGCTCACAGCCGCCGAACGACGTGTCGCCGATTTTAAGCCTCACACCTTGACCGACAAGCGTTTCTTCCAATTTGTACAAAGCTTCGATTAAAATCCTGTCTTCGATACCGAGTAAACCGAATGGAATGGCTGCAGTGAGGATATCGCCATGAATCGCTGTATCTCCTAATTGACTGATAACCCGCCCGTCTTTGATCATCCCGGCAAACACGAGTTCACGGATCGCTTTGAGCATACGCACACCGCGTTCGCCAACGCCGTTTTGAACATTAGCTTGCAGCGCTGCGAAATACATCGCCAGATGGCTTAAATAAATGCCCTCTTGTTCACCTGTTAACCAATGAAGCTGCGGCTTCTGCCAGTTCGCCTCCAGATAGAGCGTTGTTTCTTCTACATAAGCGCCCAGTTCCTCTATAAAAGCCACATCTTCCGTCGCCTTCACATATTCTCCGATTACCCAGAGAACGAGCGCAGCGTCTGTCAGATGAGCTCCATCTCCATTTTCATGCTCCAATCCCCTTTGCAACAACCGAAGCAAGGGCAATGCGCGATCAGTCTCCCCCCGCTGAATAAGGGCATAGCCCAAAAACACAATATCTCGATTGACAGCCATTTGCCCGCCAATGGTCACTTGACCCGTATGTTCATCCAGAATGAAATCCAGATAGGAATTTGTAAGTTGTGTTTGCACCGTAAACCTCCTGCTTCTCTTAATGATTAAAAAATAAAGGGGCCGTTGTCGTAACAATGCCCCTTTTTTTTGCTGACCCTACATCTGCCTTTGTTATTTGGCTACCAATTTCTCAATTTTGGCTTGCGCTTCGTTCAGCGCTTTTTCTGCTGTGTAATCGGATTTCAGCTTCGCTTTATCCAGCTCGTCGCCGATCGCTTTCGTCAGATCGTTCCATTTGTCCGGAATTGGCCCTACAGGCGTCAGCACAAGGGAATTCAAAGCATCTAGAACGACTTTTTTCGATTGTGGCGGCGTTTGTTTGAAATAAGCGTCCATCACTTTTTCATCCGAAACAGCCGGCACACTCCAGCCTTTCTCAATCCGTTTGCTGACAACCGCTGGATCGGAGGACATGAATTTAATAAATTTCCATGCCGCTTCCGCATTTTTCGTTTTGTCAGATACGACTAAGCCATCCGCGAAGAAATGATGAGCTTTCTTCGTATTGCCTGGCTCCAGTGCAATATCCCATTTGAAAGGAGCGTCCGCGAAACGGCCGAAGTTCCAGATGCCTCCGCGAAGCATCGCGATTTTGCCTGCTTTGAAAGCATTCAAATCCGCATCAGGCTGGTTAAACGTATCATCGTTAAGAGCAGGAGATACTTTATATTTTCTCGCTTTATCCAGCATCCAGTTCAGAGCTTCAATATTTTCTTTGCTGTTTACGGTAGGTTTGCCATCGGCGCTCCAAATTCCGCCGCCATTCTGAGCAATCGTTTTGTAGAACTCATAGAATTGAATCGGCGAATACGTTCCCCATACACCGCTTTTGGCGTCTGTCAGCTTCTCAGCCGCTTCCAGCTCTTGTTTCCACGTCCAATCGGCCTTCGGGTACTCAACTTGCTTTTTGTCAAACAAGTCCTTATTATAAAAAAGAACTACGTCCGAAAAAGACTCTACAACGCCATATTGCTTGTTTTGGTATTTAAAAGAGTCATAAGCAAGACCTTTGTAGATTTCCGGCTTGAACGTCGTGTCCTTCGCAATGATCGGCGTCAAGTCTTTCAATGTATTTTTGGCAGCATAAGAGACAAAGTTTTCGTATCCGACCTCAAACACGTCAGGCGCATCCCCCGATGCAAGCTGCGTATTGAGTTTCGTGTAGTAGTTGTTGTAGTCGACGATATCCACCTTGACCTTCACGTCAGGATTGGCCGTCTCGAACGCTTTCACCATGTCAGCCAGCGTTTGCTCTTGCGAGCCGCTTGCGGTGTACTGCATGAACTTGAGTGTTACCGGTTCTTTCTTTGTCTCCGGCGTTGCCGCTGATGTTGCTGCGGCCGTAGGCTCTTGCTTGGGAGCTGACGACGCCTCCGGCTTTTTATCTGACCCACACCCTGTTGCCGCAAGAGAAACAACAACGCTTAAAGCTACGACCCAACCCGTTTTTTTCACTACCATCGTATAACCCTCTTTTCATCTCAATTTTTCTTCAGCAATTCCTTAGACTATGGCAGTTCCCCTTTGATGCAGCCTATCACCCCTCTCATTAGCCTTTGACACCGCTCATTGTCATTCCCTTAATGAAATATCTGGATGCAAACAGAAACACAATGAAAATCGGAATAAAACTGATCACATTGCCCGCCATCAAAATGTTCCACTCCGTCGCCCATCTGCCCTGCAGTTTACTGAGCCCGATTGGCAGCGTCATCAACTCCTTATCGCTTGTAATAATCAACGGCCACAAAAAATTGTTCCACGAAGCCATGAAAGCAAAGATTGCCAGAGTCGCAATCGCAGGTTTGCTGAGCGGTAGAATGACACTTAGAAACACTCTCACATACGAAGCTCCATCCATTCTGGCAGCCTCAATCAGCGGATCGGGAATCGTCATGATATGCTGCCGCAGCAGGAAAGTCCCATAAGCGCTGAAGATACCGGGTAAAATGAGACCCAAATACGTATTGGTCAGATGCAGCTTCTGAAACACGATAAATAGCGGCGTCATCGTAACTTGCATCGGAATCATCATCGTAATGAGATACAGAACGAATAACGTCTCTCTCCCTCGAAAAGGGATTTTCGCAAAAACAAACGCAGCCATCGCACATACAATGATTTGCGCAATCGTCGTTACGATTGAAACAGCAACACTATTTCCCAGAAATCGATATATCGGAAAATATTTGGTAATTTCCACATAGTTGCTGAATTTAAACGTGTCGGGAATCAGATTCGGCGGCATCCTGACGACTTCCAAGTTATCTTTGAAAGATCCGGAGAGCATCCAAACAAAGGGAAACATGAGGACAATGGCAGCCGCAATCAAGATCAGATGTGAAAGCAGGTTGCGATACGGCATATATTTATCGGTCATAAGTCACCCACCTTTTCTGAAGCTGCTGCTGAATGATCGTCACGGCGAAAATAATCACAAACAAGATCCAGGACTGTGCGGACGCAAAGCCCATTTTATAGCTCTGAAAAGCGTTTCCGTAAATTTGCTGCACGAGCGTGCTCGTTTGCCCCGCCGGTCCGCCGCCGGTCATGACAAGCACTTGATCGAAAAGCTGGAAGCCATTGATCAGCGAGATCACGAGTACGAAAAAAATACTTGGTGTCAGCAGCGGCAGCGTAACCCGGAAAAATTGTTGAAAACCGCCAGCGCCGTCAATCGTCGCCGCTTCGTAATAGTCTTCTGAAATATCCTGCAGCCCGGCGAGAAGGATGACCGTCACATAGCCGATATCTTTCCACACACTCACCGCTATGATCGAAGGCATTGCCCATACAAAATCTTGCAGCCACACGGGACCCTGAACGCCAACGAGGGACAATAAGTAGTTAATAAGTCCGTTCTGCCCGTTCAACAACCAGCGCCAAACGATGGAAACAGCTACCCAGGAGGTGATCACCGGCACGAAGATAAATATGCGGTACAGCTTTATTCCTGTTAGTTTGCGATTCAATAAGACAGCAAACAATAAACCGAAGATGAGGACAGAAGGAATATAACCAATGATATACTGCAAAATGTTCAGTAATGATGTAAGCGTTTTCTCATCTTGCAAAGCTTCCGTATAATTATCGAGACCAACGAACTTCGCCGGGGTCAGCAAATCCCAATTCGTAAAGCTGATGACGGCCGACGAAAGCATCGGTACGAGTTGAAAGAGCAGCAGACCCGCTAAACTAGGAAGCAAAAACCCGATGATGACAACTATTTTGGATAGTTTATTTTGTCCTACCATGTCAATCTCCTTTTCCGGTTCCCCACATGTTGGTTACTCCTTGACTCTCACTGTAGCTCTTTCCACGATTGTAAGCGGCAGCATAATTTCATTCGCCTCTTGCTCCACACCGCCTTGAATCATATGAATCAGATGTTCAGCGGCAATTGCGCCTTTTTCCGTAATATTTTGGCGGATCGTCGTGAGAGGAGGAATGAACATTTTGGACATGGTGATATCGTCAAAACCGATAACCGATATATCTTCAGGAACCTTTTTCCCTTGATCCATCAAGCTTCGAATCGCTCCGAATGCGACCATATCCCCCGTTGCGAACACAGCTGTAATTTCCGGGAATTTCTTCGCTATTAATTGGCCCGCAGCCAAGCCGTGCTCATAGCTCATAGATTCCTCGAATACGTAGTCCGAGTTATAAAAGAAATTCGCTTCACGAATCGCCCGCTTGTATCCGAGAAAGCGTTTCTCGACGACGCCATCCTTGCGAATCGCCCCTGTCACCAGCCCAATGTTCGAATGTCCCTTATCGATCAAATACTTCGTCGCCAAATACCCGCCGTATTCGTCATCGATGCCAATGCGCTTGAAGTAACTGTCGTTGATGTAGCTATCGATCAGCACAATCGGAATATTGATTTTCTTAAAGCCGTCATAAAATTGCTCCGGATAGATCCCCATCATAATCGCGCCATCCAAATTCCGCTGCACGGACAAATCCAGATAACTCTCGCCCTGGTTCACCCCGGATAACAAGAGATGATAACCGTACTCCCGCAGCTTGCTTTCAATGCCGCTGATCATTTCACTATAGAAAGGGTTTTCAAGGATAAGCTGCTTATGAGACTCCGTTTGTGGAATCACAATCCCAATCAACTTGGATTGGTTCTTGACCAAGCTTCTCGCAGAAAAATCCGGTACGTAGTTCATCGTGTCAATAATTTTCTTGATGCGCTCGATCGTTTCATTGGAAACTTTATCTGTCCTGCCATTCAATGCGTAGGAAACTGCGGCTGCTGAAACCCCTGCAACTTTGGCCACATCTTTAATTGTTGGTTTTTTCATGTGTTCCCCTCTTTAATTCTTAGTTACACGTTTAACTAGATTATAAGGTGTATTTTTGCAAAATACAATATGATAACGTTATCTTTTTCTAATTAAATTCATTTATAAGTTATGCGTTTAACTAAATAATGTTTGATGTCTACTTCATCCATCTGCGAGCAGACAAGGATAAACGACTTTGTCGTCCTTTCAGGACGAACGCGTTTGTCAAGGTAGATGCGAAGCAAAAGTATAAAACTTATCCTTTCTTATCTACCCAAAAAGACTGTCCGCCAGGTCATTTCTAACCTTTTGAGACAGTCTTCTAAGCGTAACGGTTTGCCAATGTAAATTTCATTTCAATTTCTTTACTAAATAAACAGTAAAATAGCCTAGTGCCAATACTCCTGCACTTACCACTCCTTAAAACGCTAAATCAAACATACTGCTGTCCCCCTAACAAGGCGTCAGAAGATATATCATTCTCTCTCGCTTGCCTTATTTCGTAGAAATCGTCACGGTTCTGCTGGAACCATCCCAGCCTACCTTGCCACCGAAGGTTTCACCGACAAACCTGGCAGGAGCCAGCGTATATCCGTTAACTAACTGGGCGGGTTCTTCCAACTGGACGGCTTTGCCATTTACATACACGGTCTTCTGATCAAGAGTCAACCGCACTGTCGTGCTGCCCTTTGTGACCGTTACCGACCTTGTTGCCGCCTCATATTCAACCTTCGCCCCCATCGCTTCAAAAATGGCCCGAAGCGGTGTCAACGTCGAACCGTTGCTGATGACCGGCACTTGTTCAAACGGCAAGGCTTTGCCGTCCAATTCAACGGATACTTGCGACGAGATGCCATACGTGCGGAGAGCCGCTTGAGATCCCGATTTGTTATACACTTTAATCTGCATGACAGAACCTTCGGGAACTTCTCCCGCTTTCAGCGTGAGCCCGTATGGCAAGTCAGCCTGCGAGGCAATCACCTTTCCGTTCAAGACATAGTCCACTTTACCGATGTAGACGTCGGGGATTTTGACGAATGGAATGAATTTCGTTTGTTTGGCAAAAGTTTGGTGATTGGCATCGACAGGCACGTAACCAATTTTGTCGGACGGCTGTGCGCCATCGGAAACTTTGGACAGCAGGTAAGGATTCGCAATAAGCTTGCTATAGTAAGTTTGAATCTCCGAGGAGTCCGACAGCGAGTAGTCGTTTTTCGCGTTCGCCATTTTTTGGTCCACATTAAAATAAGTAATCGCCTTTAATCGCGGGTATTTGTAAGGCATGATTTCATATAGACGCTGGAGATTGAGCTTGGCCCATTCCGTAAAATCCTCACCGGCAGCATGGGAATAATGAGGAACACCCGTTTCACTGAGCATCAAAGGCTTGCGGTCCGAATACGTGTTATACAGTCTCGTCAATCTTTCAACATTGCTCGTAGAAATCATGGACGGCAGCGACGGGTCCCCGTTTTCGTACGGTTCTATGTACAGACTCACCCCGACCCAGTCCACATAAGCGTCTCCGGGATAGTAAGGGTCAATATCATTCGCAGGCACATCGCCCGGACTCCAAACCATGGCCACATTGGGCGCTTCTGCGGCAAATACGTCATGCAGCATGCGGAATTTGGCAATATACTGCGAGGGGTTGCCGTGCCATTTGACCCAAGCGCCGTTCATTTCACCTGCAAAACGCAAAAAAATCGGGATACCTGCGGCTTTGGCTTCCTGTGCCCATTTGCGTAAATACGTTCCGTCTACAACGGGGTCCAATCCTTCGTCCGGTTCCCACGCGATCTGCAAAGCGCTGCCAGCTTCTTTCGCCCGTTTGGCATACATGGCAGGGAAGTTTTGTCCCCAATGGGCGTAAGCCAAGTAAATGGCATGATTTTTGCCATAAACGGATTCCGTTTTCGTAAAAAGGTTCCCTACCTTAGGATCTTGCTCCGAATACATCCCCAGGTAGGTCCCGTAGGCAGGCTCGAATTTCGCGAGTTGACCATTTTTGGGCAGAGCTTGCCTTTTGAGTTCGTATTGATCACGTTCCGTTCGATATAATTCAACCGTGGTTCGGATTTGATCCGCCCGCTGCAGCTTGACAGCTCCCCAGTCCCGTCCTGCGTTCACCCAGTATTGATTCTCTAATTCATAATAATAAATCGCTTGCTCATAGCTGCCGATCGCATCATAATAAGCATCCAGTTTCCCGCAAAAGAGCGCAGCATTTTCCCATTCCCCTAATCCCGCATAATGATTGGCCAGAAACTGCCAGTGGGGAACGGCCTCACCTTGCTTGCCTCCTGAAGCAAGCGACTCCGCTTTCTGCCAATGATCCCACACGATGTCGGCGTGAGCCGGCGTCGGCGAACCTGCCACACCGGCCGCCAATAAACCAACAGCCAATGTAAGAATACTTAATTTTCTTGCCCCTCTTTTCAAGTCAGTCGACTCCCCTTCTCTAAGCTCTCTGCAATGTCTTTAAGTGAATACGTCAAAAATGCCGGAAAGTAGCACCTTTAATGAAAAATTACAAATGAAAAAGCTGCCTCAAGGTATTAAAAAACCTAGAGAACAGCCGCATTGTATCGTCTATTTGGATCTCACAAGAATAGCGCGGATCCTTTTTCGCTGAAGCTCCGTTAATGGCTGGACGTAAGCATGATTTCCCGCCGGAGCCTTTCCTCTAATCAAGCCGCTCTTAAAGGCATTGCCTGCTGCCGGAATTGCAACTCGCAAATTGTAGGTCGACATGACCAAGCCAATCGGATTGCTGATCGAGCGCATCCCATCGGACGAGCCTGCAAAATTAAGGGCTGCTGCAAAACGATCGCTCTCCCTCAGCCATGCAGAGCCGGAATCGCCGGGAAGTGATACAGGCCCGCTGTTACCGCGAATAATGGATTGATTGCGGAATAATAGATCTCCTAAAGTCCCTCCGTACGAGACGCGAATATCCACATTATTGGCTTCAACGGTTCCTCTGACGAACCCGGTTGTTCGTCCTGACTTCATCACTTGCAGCCCAACGGGGTAGCTAAGGAGATGGCCCGGAACTGTGATCAGTTGTCCGGAATCGTTAAGGAGATAACGTGGATTTAACAGGCTGTTGGCATTCGGAATCGCAATGGCAGAATCCTGGAAATTGACGCCGCCCGGAACTAACCGGACGAATTGAAACGCTCTGCCAATTGTATCTCTGCTGGCGATGCCGCCATCTGCCGGACCAGGCTGCAGCGTTGCTGAAAAAGCTGGGGAATTGTCTTTGATCAGCACATGGTTGTTGCTGAGCACATACAGCTGGTTATTTCTGATCACGATGAGACCTGCTGTTCCTGTAGCGTCAGGATTCACTCTACCAATACTTACGCCACCTGGAACAGGACGTATTCGGCTTGTAAACGGTGCGGCTTTCATCCCCCGACCCCGAGGTTTTGACCGCTGCGCATGCGAACGAAATTTACCGGCATGCACGAAACGCACAGGCACCGCGTTCCCTGCTTTGGCGAGCACGCCTTTGAGGGTGTTCAGACTTGAAGGAGCGAACTTCTGATGGGTATAGACGATTACACCTGCCCCCAAGGCCGGTTTATTAGGATCTGCGTAACCGACTCCTACTGCCGTTACCCCTGATCTTCTCAATAGGACTGGCGAGATCCTGTTCTTATGCTTGAGAGCCTCGTGAAAAGTAGCCATTTCCATTCTCCTCTTCCGTAAAGTTGTTGCAGTGTATGCCAACTTGTACGAAACGGAATGATGCGATCACCTAAAAGAAGAATGAGAGAAACGAAAAAAGGCTAACGACGCTGACGCGACGCTAACCTTGATATAGTAAGCTATAATTCTTCTAAAACAATGCGGCTGCCGCGGCCGGAAGGCTCGGCAGGATGCACGATCAATTTGCGGGTCAAACGCGCCCGCAGTTCAGGGACGTGGGAAATCACGCCTACGGCCAAGCTGTCCATATGCAGTTTCTCCAACGCTCCGATCACCATATCCAGCAAATCTTGATCCAGCGTGCCGAAGCCTTCGTCCAGAAAGAAGAATTCAAGCGGATATTCCCCTTTCAGCTGAATCTGCGCGGAGAGCGCGAGCGCCAGCGCCAGCGAGGTGAGAAAGGTTTCCCCTCCGGACAATGTGCTGACCGGCCGTTTCACCCCGCCGTTGGCATCATCGCGGATGACGAAGCCACCGCCGGAGTCGACTTCGATCGCATAGCGCCGGCGTGTCAGTTCACCCAGCCGCTCCGAAGCCGCGCGGCTGACCTGCATGAGCTGCTCTTCGGCGAGATATTCGACGAAGGCATTGGCTTTGAGCACGGCTTGCAGCTTGCCAAGCCGTTCCAACTGCGCCGCCTGCTCGATACGGCGCGATTCAAGCTCGCGCCAGCGCGTGTGCCGCACCGCAAGCTCGCTGGCCCCCTGGGCCGCTTTGGCCCGCGCTTCCAGCGCAGCCTCCGCCGCGGCCTTGGCTGCGCTCAGCTGCGCCTGCGTGAGCGCCCACTCGGCCGCGCTTAGCACGCGGCCCTGCAGCTTCGCTGCCAGCTGCGCCAGCTGGGCGCGCAGCGCCTGCTCGCGCTCGCGGTGCTCCGCCGCGAGCTGAGCCCACAGGCGGCGCTGCTCAGGCGCCAGCGCCGCAGCCGCTGCGGCTTCGCGCGACGCGAAGCCGTTCTCTTCGAGCGCGCTGTGCAGCGCGCGCTCGGTTTGGGCGAGCTGCCGCGCCGCGGCGGCAGCGGCTTCGGCGGCGGCGCTGTAGCGCTGCGCCGCCTGAAGCTGCTCGCGCTGCGCCTGCGCATGCGCGAGCTTGGTTTGCTGCGCGAGCTGCCGCAGCCGCTCAAGCGCGGAGGTCGCCTCCGCGATGAGCTGCGGCACAGCCGCGCCGGGCGCGCTGGGTGCGAGCTGCCGCGACTTGTCGGCGGCGAGCTGCGCCAAGCCCTGCAGCCGTTCGTGCAGCTGCAGGGCCGTGCGATCCTGCTCCAGCAGCTCGCGCTGGAGCCCCTCGATGTTCCTCGTCAGCTCCTCGAGGAAAGGGACGCTCTTCTCAATCCGGCTGCGAAGCTCATCCGCAAGACGCTCGCTCGCAAGCAAGGAGTCAAGCTGCTGCTCAACTTGCTCCCAAAGCAGCTCAGCAAATGTCTCCTGCCAGCTCTGTCGCTTTTCATCCAAGGACATCTGCAAAAGCTTGAACTTGCTTTCCGCTTCCTGCCGCAGCTGGTCGGCTGCCTCCAGCTGAGCGTTCGCCTGCACGAGCTGCTGGCTGCAACGCGCTTGTTCTTTTTGCAAGCGATTATATGCATTTTCTAAAGCTTCAAAAGCGTTCTGCTGGCTTTGCGCGAGAGATACCGTATTTTCCCATATTGACGTTAGACCCTCTATGGTGATCTCCGTTTGCCCTTCAGCCCTGCTTATTGCCGATTCCTCGGCCGTACCGGCTGCAACTTGCCGCCACGCAAGATAAGCTTGACCTTCCGCCTCTGACTGCGATGAAACAGACAACTCCAATGCTTGTTGATGAAGTGCGCCCCATTTGCGAAGCAGTTGATTGTGCGTAAACACATATTCTTTCGCTACCTGCAGCAGCTGTTCGCCTTGATGAATATGATCTTCGGCGTTATCGGGCTTGTTCAGCCCCTCGGCAGCAGCGTGCCCTTCCTTGGAATGGCGGAAAGGATGCTCGGTGGAACCGCAAACAGGACACTGCTCCCCATCTTGCAAATCATTTGCCAAAAGGGCAGCCAAGGCATGACGTTCTTCCATTTTCCAACGTCTTTTCTGCTCGTCCAGATAAGCTTGCAGCTCTGGAACGAACGCTGAAAAACCGCTGATTTGGCTTTGAATTCCGGCTCCTGTATCATCCGATTGCTTCAACCATGCCGCTATCTCGCTTTGCAATTCCCCCTGCATCGCAAGCCATTGCTGCTTGTTCCGTTCCACAGCTACATAAGCTGCGGCTTTATCCGCTTTGCTTTTTTGAGCTTCTTCGCCTTGTAGTTGAAGCTGCTCGAACGTCTTTTTCTCATGAACCGCTTTTTGCAGCAGTTGTCTGCTCGCCGCACTCGTTTCTACGGCTTTCAACTGCTCTTTGAGAGCGGTTTGCTTAAGGATCGCCTTTTGCTTCGTTTCTTCTTGCTTCGTTATTTCGGCCTGCAGCCTCGTGACGTGCGACTTAGCTACAGCTTCTTGCTCCTGGGCCGTTTGAATCTGCGCTTGAACCTGATGCAATTCCTGTTGAATGACAAGAGCTTGCTCCAGTTGATCAAGCCGAAGCATTAGCGGACCTTCCTCGCGCGCCAATTCTTGCTGCGCTAGGTCAGCTTTGTCCGCAGCCGTGCGATGTGCGTTTTCCGCCGCCTGCTGATAGGCTGTCGCTTGCTCCAGCTGGGTCTGGCTTGTGCGAACGTCATTTACAGCTAAACCATGCTGTTCCAGATAAGGCTTAACGCGATCCGCTTGCTCATCTTTTTGGAGCAACAGCTCTTTCTCACGAATGTCTGCTTCTTGTTCTTGCTGCTTGCGAGCGTCAAGTTCGAACTTCTCTTTCTCCTGCTGCCACGCAAACACCTGTTTCTGTTCCTCATAGTTCTTTTCCTGCCGGGCAAGCAGGAGGCGGCTTTGAACCGATTCTTCCTCCGCTTGCGCAAGCCTTGCATTCGCTTCCCGCAGCGCTTGCTCCGATGCATCCCCAAGGCCCGCCTGTTCGGCAGCAAGCTGCTTCACGAAGCTATCCGTTTCCTTCACTTTGGCACTCACTTTAGCGCTGAGCTGATCACCGTATTGTTCGAGATGAAAAAGACGCTGCAGCATTTGCCGGCGATCTTTCCCCGTCAAGGTTAGAAATTCAGCGAATTTCCCCTGCGGAAGCACAACCGCCCTCGTAAAATCCTGCATGGACAGCCCCAAAATCTGCTGCACCTGCTGATTGACTTCGCCCGCTTTGTCGGCAAGCACAATCGTTTCGTTCTCTTTAATATGTAAAAGGCGCGTTATCGTGCTGTTAATGGAGGTTTCCGTCCCTCGCTTGAACTGCCGCTCTACCTGATAACGTTCGGTGCCGGCTGCGTTCGTTAGCTCGAACGTAAAGGAAACGAATAGCGTTTGTTCGGCATGATTCATAATGGCTTGCGTGCCGCCGCTGGCTCTCTCCACCTTGCCGTACAAGGCCAGAGTGATCGCATCCAAGATCGATGATTTCCCGCTCCCGGTTGGCCCGAAGATGCCAAAAACGCCTGCGTCCACTAATTGGCCGAACTGAATCGTCTGCATTTCACGATAACTTTGAAGCCCCGACATCTGCAACTGAATAGGACGCAAATCGAAGATCTCCTTTCTTCCTTAAATTATCCACAGGCATTACTCGGGAATAAAAAAGGTCTATTCCCCCAATGAGTCAGCCGTCTCTTTCTCCTGCACCAATTCCAAAAATAGCCGGACCAGCTCAGGTTCAGGCTGCGCTCCACCGGTTTGACGCGCATAGAAGCGGGTAAAATGCTCCTCCATGGATAAATCCGCTTTCGCTACAGCTGCGCGAGCCCCTTCCATTTCCGGATAGATCGGGCGAATGTGAATGAAGCCCTCATAGGCTTTGCGCAGACCTTGAATCTGCTCAATGGACATGGCTGCCGTCATCGTGACTTCCAAATCGATCCATGCCGAAGCGTCCCGCCCTTCTTCCAACCATTGATGCACCTGTCCGATGCCTTCTTTGGCTTTCCAGCTTACCAGCGGCCTTCCGGAAGTGAGGTAAATCTCTTTGGGCTCAGCGGATTGTCCGGGAGCTAAATCCAAGACCGTAACGGACTTCGCTTGTCCGGCTTCCGAGAAGCTGTAGGCCAGAGGCGATCCGCAATAGCGGATTGGGGAAGCCGCCTTGACGTTCTGGGGCCGGTGCAAATGTCCTAGCGCTACATACTGCGCTCCTGCCGTTAACGCATTTGTATCCACTGTATAGGCTCCGCCTACTTGAATCGGACGTTCGGATTCCGTAGATTCTTGGCCGCCCAGCACATACAAATGACTCATGATTAAATTTACCGTATCCGGCTGGAAAAATTGGGCCTGCTTGCGAATTAGCGCACCAACCCGCTCCGAATATTTGCTGCGCAGCACTTCCTCTTCCGCGACATCGGACAGCAGCTCCTTCAAACGGGATTCCGAAGGATACGGCAGCGCGATTAAGCGAGCCATCTCCCCCGTTCTGGCAATACCGATCGACTGAATATCCGGCACAGGCAGTCCTATGATCGTAATCCCCTGCTTCGCAGCAAGCGGGCCTGATGCGGCTAAACGATCCGGGTGATCGTGATTCCCCGAAATAATGGCAACGTGCCGCTTCCCGCCTTCGGCCAAGCGGGCGATGCCTTCGTAGAAGAGCTGCTCCGCTGCCGCAGGCGGATTCACACTGTCGTAAATGTCTCCTGCAATCAAAACGAGATCGATGTCCTCTTCCTTGACAATACGCACAAGCTCATCGACGAAAGCGGTCTGTTCCTCCAACCGGCTCCGGCCTTCCAGGGATCGGCCGAAATGCCAATCCCCTGTGTGTAAAATCCGCATACTTCAACCTCCGCTCTACATTTCCAGCAATCTCGCCCCGTCAAAGAAATACAGAAACTTGCCGCTGATCGGCCGCTTCCAAATATGTTCCACAGCCCGTGAATACAGCGATATTTGCTTCTCGTAACGCAACTGAAGCTCGGCATCGCTGCTGCCCTTCACGGCATCTGTTTTATAATCCACAAGAACGAGCCCAAGCTCGTCTTCAAATAAACAATCGATAACACCTTGAATCAGCACCGTCTCACCGGTCGTGGAACGATCGATTCCTGCATACACTTCTTCCGCAGGCAAACCATAGCTGAACGGCACCTCACGCTGCACATTTGCGGCCTGTATCATCCGCCTGCCAATCTCCGTCGCGAAAAATTGCAGAATCACAGGAATGTCCACAACGGCGCTTTGCTCCACGGTAAGGGTTTGCTTCTCCAGCATCCCGTTTAACGTGGCTTGAACGCTGGCTTCCGTAGGTATTTCCTGCAAGCTGAGGTTCTGCATCACCGCATGCACAATCGTTCCTTTTTCGGCAGCGGTTAATTTCTTTTCTTCCATAAATCTAGGTCTGCGCCATACGGTAGAAGCGGTCTTCTCAGTAGCTGCTGCTGCGCCGGCTGATCCCTCTAAAGCCACAGCAGCACTGCCAATAGGAAGCTCCATTTCATCCGCAATGCGATTCATCTCCGACAATCGTTTGATTTCGGATACGGTCGTTTTGGCAAAAAGCTTTGGCGCATCCGGGTACATATAGTCCCAAGCAAGCCTGTCATCCAACCAGCTTTGCCAGTCGCCTGATGCCGCAACAGCTTGCAGATGACGAATATTTTCCATCCGGCCTGCATCCGGCGTATAAGTTTCCTCTTCCAGCGATTCAGCCCCTTGCAAGCTCTCAGGCAAAATAACCGTCAGCTTCCACTTGGAATCATCGTGCAGCAGCCGCACGCCAGAGGAGGCCTCGCTGATCCCCAGCCGCTCTCTCCATAACGTGCTGTCCGGGTGACGAAGCAGCGCAGGGCCTACCCAATCGAGATAGCTCTTGGCTTTGGCCAGTTCAAAGTCCGGCAAATACCAGTCGCTTCTGGAGAGATGGCGTCCCCAGGCACGCAGCAATTTTTCCAGCGATTTCACCGTTCCCAGTAAATAAAGCTTCTCTCTGGCCCGTGTCAAAGCGACGTACAAAACCCGCATTTCCTCGGCTAGAAGCTCCAGCTTCATGCGTCTTTTGATCGCCAGCGACGGCAAGGTCGGATAGCTGACGCGCAGCGCCGTATCTACAAATCGCGGTCCGAAGCCAAGCTCCTTGTGAAGCAGGAACGCTTCGTTCAAATCCCGTTGATTAAACATTTTGGCCATGCCCGCCACGAAAACGACAGGGAATTCCAGACCTTTACTTTTGTGAATGGACATAATCCGCACAACATCCTCTTGCTCGCCGAGCGCACGCGCAGTTCCCAGATCGCCGCCGCTTTCTTTCATGCGCTCAATAAAACGAAGGAACCGGAACAGTCCGCGCAAGGACGTGCTTTCATATTGCCGGGCCCGGTCATACAAAGCCCGCAAATTCGCTTGTCTTTGCATGCCTCCCGGCAAACCTCCGGCGAAATCATAGTAGCCCGTCTGGCGGTAAATTTGCCAAATTAAATCGGCCAATGAGCCCTGTCTCGCTTCATTTCGCCACGCTTCCAGCAGCGTTAAGAAATAGCGAAGCTTCTGGCATAGTGCTTCATTGTCTGGCGAACTTTCACCATTAACGAGCTCTAGCACAGACTCATAGAAAGGCACCGATTTATCCGCAACGCGAATTTGCGCAAGGTCTTCCGCCGAGAGCTGAACGACTGGCGATCGCAGCACCGCAGCCAGCGGGACATCCTGATACGGATTGTCGATAATCTTCAATAACGAAAGCATCACTTCCACTTCCGTTGCGGAAAAGTACCCCGTGCTTAGCTCTGCATAGGCAGGTATTCCCTGCTTTTTAAGCTCCTCGATGAGGATTGGCGACCATTGCTGGGTAGCCCGCAGCAGGATCACGATATCCCGGTATGTGGCAGGCCGGTCCCCGCCCGTTCTTTTATCAAAAACCTGAAAAACTTCCTGTCCGTCCGCACCTAACAAACCTCTGATTTGACTCGCGATCGCCCGCGCCTCCAGCTGCGCTGTTTCGAGTTCTTGCGCTTCCAGAACAGGATCGGCAGGAGTCACTTCCCCCTGACCCGAAGAGTCCGAAAACTCTTCCTCCTCATCTCCCGAAGCCGAAGAATCCGCCTTATCCGAAGCATCGCTGCCACGGTCGATAATCATCATTTCTACCGAGCAATCCGAAGCCGATGGCGGGTATCCCGCTCCATACACAAGTTCAGCCCGCTCATCGTAGGCGATTTCACCGACAGATTCATTCATGATTTGTTTGAACACAAAATTCACGGCATGCACAACTTCAAGGCGGCTCCGGAAATTCCGCGCCAAATCGATACGACCGCCGGGAGAAGCGTTTAACGCCGTTTCATCTTTATTGGAACGGTAAGCCTTGTACTTTTCCAGAAAAAGTCCCGGCTCTGCAAGGCGAAACCGGTAAATACTTTGCTTCACGTCACCAACCATAAACCGGTTCCCGGGCTTCGTATTCGAAATCAATTCGACAATAGCCTCTTGTACGCGATTGGTGTCTTGATATTCATCCAAAAGCACTTCCGCAAATTGATGTCGGTAAGCAGCTGCTGCTTCAGAAGGCACCAATTCACCCGGAATCGAACCCGGGGCGCTCAAAATTTGCAGACAGTAATGCTCCAAGTCGGCAAAATCGATCAAACCTTTCGCTTGCTTGCCAGCTTGGTATCGCTCTCCGAAATCGACGACCATATCGACCAATGTATGCAGCAGCGGCGCCATCTCAGCGATCTCCTGATGAAACTGTTCCGGCGTTCGGCCGAACAGCTCTTCCTGAATCGTTTTGATTTGGTCCTTGGCTTTATTGCGAAGCTCCTTGACTTCTTCCTGCATATCTTTGTCGTAGTCATCGCCCCGGCAAGCCTTAAGCTTGCCAAACTCGACGGTTTGAAACCCCAGATACAAAACGGACCAGGGATAAGTGGTCGTTTCCAACAAATTGTTCACAAGCAGAAGGTCCTCGTGCAAATTGTCCAAATACGGTGCTGGCCCGCCGGGCGCTTCCGCGATGTCTATCGCTTGGCGCAGCAAGTCCGCTGCACCTTCCAAATCCAGCGTCAAGTCGCGAATCAAACTCTGCTCCCAGAGCGAATAATTGGCTGGCGCAGCGGCAGCCGCAACGTAGGGCAAGGCCTCCAAAGCGAGGGGAGCCGCTTCTTCCGTCCCCTCCAGCGCAGCAGGCGCCGGCGGCCCGAACATCGAAGCCGTCGCTCTCAGCCAGTGCTCCGGCCACGGATGACTGCGCGACACATCATACAGCTTCTGAATCAGCTGCATGATCGCGTCGTCGTTGCGCTCGCCGCTGAACGAATCAACGAGCCGCCAGAAGGCGCTGTTCTCTCCGCTTGCGGCGTAATATTCCTCGAGCATGCCGCCTAGCAGGTCTTGGCGAAGCAGCTCGGCTTCCGTTTCATTCGCGATCCGGAAACCAGGATCCAACCGAATGACGCTGAAGTAGCGCTGCACGACTTCCAAACAGAAGGAGTGCAGCGTCGTAATTGAAGCGCGTCCCATTAACGCGAGCTGCTTCCGCAGATGCTGTGAATGCGGCTGCTTCATCAATTCTTTTTCCAGCGCATCGCGAATCCGGTGCTTCATCTCGGAGGCGGCCGCTTTGGTGAACGTGGCGACAAGCAGCCGATCCACGTCCACCGGTTCCCACTCATCCGAAATTCTGCGGATAATCCGTTCTACGAGGACCGCCGTTTTGCCTGAACCCGCAGCTGCAGCGACAAGCATATTTTGCCCCTTAAGTGTAATCGCGTCCCATTGATCGTCCGTCCATGTACTTCCGGGAGGCTTAGGCTGCTGTTGTTTATTCATGAAGGGTGTCTCCTTTCCGGCTTGATTAGGCCTTGACATTTTGCTCCAATTCGGACCAAAGCTGATCTTTCGCCCGCTGTTTCAATAGGTGTACTTCATTGCCTTCAAACAAGGGATCAAACTGGCAAATCGATTTATAGGAGCAGTGCAAGCAGGCGGTTTTTTTGCCTAAACGGTAAGGACTGATGTCCACGTGACCATCTGTAATATCGGTTCCGATCTGCTTGACTTGTTTGCGTACATATTTGCGAAGCGTGTCCCACTGCTCGTCGGTTGCTACAGAGGAGCTTGCGTAGAAGCTGCCGTCTTTCTTCAAGGCTACCGGAATCAGCTGGGAATGACCCGCGCTTTTCAGCAGCTCGTCATCCATCAAACCGGCCACTTCCGCATCAGCGGTAATCAAGCCTTTCATTTTATAACGTTTGCGCAGTTCTTTCTCAATTTGATCAAGATCCAACGCATTTTTCTGCTGAAGCATCGGGTTATGTACATGGAAATACAGCACGCCCGCCGGCTTAGCCGCAATGCCCAGCCACTGCTCGGCATGCGTAATAATGACGTCCAGATACGTCAGCATTTGGAGCGACAGCCCGTAGTACACTTCGGATAACTGCAAAGAAGTCGAGCTCGATTTATAATCAATGACGCGTAAAAGAACGCCCTGCTCACCTTCTGCGCGATCGACCCGGTCGATTCGGCCGATAATTTCCATCGTACAGCCATTTTCAAGCTCAAAGGTCAGAGGCGGCAATTCCTTTCCAGGTCCAAAATCAATTTCCAAACCCAGCGGTTCAAACTGCCCGTGCTTCGCATGTTCGCCAAGCACGACAGCTGCCCGGCCTACGACCTGCTTCAATTTGCGCGCAATATAGGCATACCGGCTTGAACTGAGCAAAATTTCGCCCTGCAGCCTTGGCGCAAGCTCATCGACAACCTGTGCGGAACGCTCCATGCACTGTTCAGCCGTCAGGGAGCCCCAGTCGAGTTGATCCTGCTGCAGCTTTTGGACAAACTGGTTCAAAGCCGCATGGAACAGCTGCCCGATATCCGGGGCATCCAGCCGGTACACCCGTCTTTCCTGCAGTCTTAAACCGTGGGAAACAAAGTGGGAAAAAGGACACGCCACATACTTCTCCATTCGGGAGACGCTCGCCCGCAAATTTTGACCGTATAACAGCTTGCTTGTCCGGGGGCTAAGCCCCTTTTCTTGATTCGTATATAACAAAGCCTGAACGACCGATTGCAGCTTCATCTGCCAAATGGGCTTATTCGCAAACCAGTTGTACGTTTCCCACCACAGGTTATCGATCCGTCCTCCCAGCATCCAATGCTTCATGCGGACAGCCAGATAAGAAATCGCTTGATTCGGGTGGGCGATGTAAGATGACTGCTCCTGTGCGGAAGCTTCATTGGACGGCTCTGCCAGCATAAGCGGCGCTTCTGTCCCCGGGAAAAGCTGACGCATTTGTTTAATCAGCTCGGAGGGCAGAAGCGATTTCCCTTCTTCATCAGCTAACGGGTAGCTCATCCACAACCTCTTGCCCGGCACCGTTAAGGAGGTGTACACAATAAACTGCTCATCGAGCAGCTTGCGGCGGCTGCCGTCCGCCATCGGTAAACCCGAATCGGTCAGAACGGTTCTTTCCGCTTCCGTCAGCACCCCTTTTTCCACCATTTGCGCCGGGATAACGCCATCGTTCACACCCAATATGTAAGCATAACGGATACCGCTGGAGCGCGTACGGTCCATGCTCCCGATGAGCAATTGATCCATCGACGGCGGGACCAGGCCAAGCTTCATGCTTTCCATCCCCGTCTCTATCAGACCGTTAAACAATTCCAAAGATAGTTCGTCTTCTCCCATCGTCTCGACCAGTTGATCCAGCATGTCCATCACACTGTCCCACATTTGACCATGCTCTCTCGCTTTTTCAGGTTTGCCTTCGGAGATCGCCTGCTGGCTCCATGCTTCCAGTTTGTCCGGCGCTTGTACCGTTACCAGCAGCTCGTACAACGCTGTGACTTGATCTTTGACCGATTTGGCCTGCTGCAAAGATTTGGCAAAAGCAAGCAAAGGTCTGACAACCCAATCTTTGCTCGTATTCAGCGCATCCAGCTCCGCCGTTTGCTCCTGAACCTGGCTATCCGCTTGCTCCAAATTGGCCCGGAACTTAAACGTCCATGGCTTGCCATCCGTCCAACGATAGCCTTGAATACCGAATGCAAGCACATAATTCTCTAATTTATCCAGCTCTGTCCGCTGATCGGCAGCTTCTGCCGGGATCAACAGATCGGTCTTAATGCAGCGGAATACAGCATCGTAATGCCAATTATGCTGTACGACTTCCAGTGCCGAACGAATAAACTCAACCAGCGGGTGATGCAAAACGGAACGTTTTTGGTCAAAAAAGTGCGGAATCTCATAATCCGTCAAAATGGCCTTCAGCAAATCCTGATACCCTTCCATATTCCGTACCATAACCGCAATTTCCCGCCATCGCACGCCCTGCTCGCGAACGAGGTGCAGCATATCGCGAATCGCGCCCTCTACTTCCGCACGGCGATGAACAGCTTCCTTGATAACGAGTTGATCGCTCAACTTCTCGCCAGGTGCCGGTTGGTAACGCCGTGCCGTTCCGCCAATACGGCGATCGAAATGGCGCTCCAAATAGCCAAGAGCCGGACTATCCTCATAGCGCGGAGAACGCTCGGGCGCTAGCAGATGGACTTCCGCCTCCTTTAGCCCCAACTGCCAAATCATATCCTGCATGCGGACCATCGTCGTTGCCGTAGGGTGAAATAAATCGAGCTCATCCGGCTTATCGCCGGCCTGCAGCTCTCGATCCAAGCAAAGCGTCACGGTCACCTGCTTGCAATGGGCAAATAACGCGCCAAGTACGGCAAATTCCTGCGGTGTGAATCCGTGGAAGCCGTCGATCCATATGGAAGCTGACTTCAAATAGGCAGAGTTCGGAATTTGCTCCGCCAGCAGCGTCAAATAATCCTCGCCGTCCAAATATTGGCGTGCCAACTCCGCTTCAAACTGGCGATAAACCAGTTGAATATCGTGCATCTTATCGCGCAGCAAACCGCTTTCCCCAAGCGAAGCTGCGCGCTTATTTTCATGCTCCGCAAGCCGCTCGGCTGTTACGCAATACCGCTTCATTTCCGTAAACAGCTGATTGAGCCGATCCACAAACCCCATCTGTTCAGCCGAATGGCCAAACAGTCGAAGCTTCTCTTTGTATTTATGTAAGATGCTGGTTAACAGCAGTTTTTTGCCTGTATCGTCAATCGGCAATCTCGCGGTGCCGCCTTCTTCCTGCATGACCCGCCATGCCAAACGGTGAAAACTAAGCACTTGCGCGCGAATCATCCCGCGAATGCCGGGATCCGAGACCAGCGCATGCTCCGCTTGGAAGGTTGCCTGCTCAGGCACCAATAAAACCAGCGGGTGGCCTTCCGGCTCCTCGGCCAAATGCTGCTTCATTTCCGCCAAACAACGTTCGCTCTTGCCACTACCGGCTCTGCCGATCACGAATCGAATAGACATACAGGGCCTCCTTCAAGCTGCTCAAAAGATATCAATCTCATCTATTCTATCATACTTTTGGTAGAAAAGAGGGGTGGCAGATGATGGGCCTAGAGGAGACATGACAAAAAAGCCGCCCCCCGATACCCATGAATAATCATGACAGGGAGGACGGCTTTTTATGTGAAATTTTGGCGGGGGTTAAGGACGATCCAAAAGCGAAGCCGGCAGCTCGCCGACATACACCGATTGCGGCCTGAAAATCCGGTTGCAGCCGGCCTGCTCCAATACATGCGCCGTCCATCCGACGATCCGGCTCAGCGTGAAGCTTGGCGTAAACAGGGATGTCGGTAGCGCAATGGCCCGCATTACCGCTGCGGCATAAAATTCCACATTCACATACAAGTTTCGTCCTGGCTTATATTCACGCAGCAGCTCGACAGCCATCTTCTCTACATGGACGGCCAAATCAAACCATGGATCTTCAGAAGCCAGCTCCTGCATAAGTTGTCTAAGCGCTTCCGCTCTGGGATCGCTTGTTTTGTAGATGCGGTGACCGAAGCCCATAAGCTTTTTGCCGGCTCCGAGCTCTTCCCGCAACCAAGCTTCCGCCTGCTCTTTAGTTCCGATTTCATCCAGCATCTGCAGCACCTCCGATGGCGCTCCTCCATGCAGCGGCCCTTTCATCGCGCCAATAGAAGCACATAGTGCAGACGTGATATCGGATTGCGTAGAAAGCACGACACGACCTGCGAATGTGGAAGCATTCATCCCGTGTTCCATCGCTAAGATGAAATACGCCGTTAACACCTTCACATGAACGGTCTGCGGCTTGGAACCTGTCAACATGTACAAGTAATTCGCAACATGATCTAACTGCGGATCGGGCTCAACCGGCTGAAGCCCTTGCGAGCGCCGGTAGTGATACGCAATAATCGTTGGCAGCAAAGCCGTATTCGCCAGTATGCCTTCAAATTGCGGCGGCCAAGCAGACTCCTGCCCGCTGCATGTTCCCAAGACGGAAATGGCTGTCCGAAGGACGCTCATCATTTCGCTTTCTTTCGGCAGCAGGTCCAGCACAGCCTTCAATTCGGCAGGCATCGTGCGATGTTCGGCCCATTGCTTTTGGAATGTATGAAGCGCTTCCGCAGAGGGCAGCTCCCCGTGCCACAGCAAGTATGCGACCTCCTCAAAGCTCATTTTCAGTGCCAACTCTTTCGCTTCATACCCGCGATAAACCAGATACCCGTTCTGTCCATCGACCAAAGACAATTCTGTTTCTGCTGCTACAACGCCGTCCAAACCGGTTACGGATGCCATATCGTCATTTTCCTTTCGATGTGAAGTGTGAACCTGCTTTACTTCATCATATTCGAAGGGGACTGCTTCATCCAATTGGCGTTTTCTTTCGTTTCGATAAACAAAAAGATTCAGCCAAAATAAGATGATCACATTTGTTTATGTAACTTCCGCTGGCGCATGGCGTCGATCAAGCCCCACCCTTGCTCGTAGAATCGGCTTGTGAACCCGCCTGCCCACTATCCCGCCTACGCTGCATTTTGTGCAATGAAAACTACCGATTAACCCAGTTCGCATGTCGTATCGTGTACAAAATACAACCAAATGACTCCAGAACTAGGCCATTCTCGCATATTCACGTGAAATCGTTGCATTTTGTACAACGAAACGCGCCTCTTGGTGAAAAAGAGGATGAAATCGTTGTACAAAATACAACATACGCGGGATTTGAGCAAGCAGCAGTGGCTATCAACAGCCATTTCTATGACCTGTGAGGCAGCCCTTTGTGCAGATATACTTCTGCGGTCAAAATATCGGAAAATCTCCCTATAATAGGACTGCAGAAGCTTATCAGACTCTTTTAACAGGAAAAACTCCCACTGTTTGCGCCGATTTCATGAGATTTCTCTGAATCCGGTCACATTAACGGGAGTTTTTCCTACAATATTCCCTACGAGGTCATCTTCCGATCCATTTAGAAGGATTTTCCAGTTATTTTTTATAATGCGCGCCCCGTTAAAAATCTGCTTATGAGACAGCTCAGCTCAGCTTATTTGCTCCGCACTTCAAAAATAGCGAATTTCAAGTAATGCCCCTCGTCCACGCCGAGAATGCGCGGATGATCCATGCCGGCTCCGCGGAATTCAACCAAGCGCAGAAGCTTGCCAGCGTCCGTCGCCGCCGCATGAATCGTCTCTAGAAACAGCTCCGGATGCATGTGATACGAACAGCTCGCGGTTACAAGGTACCCGCCTTCGTTCACGAGCTTCATCCCGTGCAGGTTGATGTCTTTATAGCCGCGGCATGCGCCTTCAACCGCACTTTTGGTTTTGGCAAAAGCAGGGGGATCGAGAATGACGACATCCCACGTCCTTCCGCCTTCGGCAACCGGTTTGGAGGTATCGACCTTCGCCTGACCGCCGCTTCCGGCGTTGGCACGCAATTTACGCTCATCCAAGCCTTTGACTTGGGTCCGCAAATACTCGAACGCATCGGCAACGACAAACTCTACGCGGTCTTGAAAACCGTTCAAAGCGACATTCGTTCGTGCGCTTTCGATGGCATGCTCGGAAATATCCAGGCAGGTCACTTTTTTAGCGCCAAACTTGCACGCATTGAGAGTAAAGCTGCCTGTATGCGAGAAACATTCCAGCACGGAAGCGCCGTCCCAATAGGGGAAAGTGACGACTTTGCCGTTGGCATTGACGGGCAGCGTTTGCATCGAGCCTTCATGCTCTACTTCTTTCCGCTCAATCCCGCTGCGATGTCCCCAGCCTGTCATCAGCGGAGCGATAGCTGCGCGATTTTCTCTCTGGTCGAAAAAGTAGCCCGTTTTCTGCCCTTCCTCAATGTCCACTCGGATGCGCAAGCCGTTTTCCAAAATGTCCACATGCTTCGGACACTGTCCGTATAGTAAGCCCTTCGTTTGCTTTAAGCCTTCCAACTCGCGAATCGGCACGTCGCTGCGCTCATAAATGCCTGTCGGCTGCACAACTTGCGCTAATGCGGCAACAATTTGCTCACGGCAGCGATCCATACCCATGGTGAGAATTTGCACAACGAGCGTATTCTCAAACTTGTCGACAATGAGCCCCGGCAAAAAGTCCGCTTCGCCATAGACCAAGCGGTACGATTGCGCATCTTTCACAAAACGGCTGCGATGCTGCAAGCAGCGTGTGAAGCGCTCGACGAAAAAGTCCGTCGTCATTGCCTCAAGAGGCTTGTAGGATACGATTCGGACCGTAATTTGCGATGCCTCATTGTAATACCCCGTCGCCAAATATTGACCGAGATGCGATTGCACTGGAACAAGCTGGCCCGGCACAATTTCCCCTTCAACCCGCTCTATTTCACTTTTGTACACCCATGGGTGACCTTGCTCCAAACGCGCTTTCCGTTTCTTCTGTAAAAATACTGATGCCATATTTATTTTAGCCGTCCTTTGTGTGAAACCGTTCCTTCGCCCTGCTGCTTGTCATGCTTGTCTGTACGGTCACATATATTGATTTGATAGTAAAAAAAGTGCGCTTACGAGGGAGAACGAAATCATGATACATACGATTATTCTGCCTGTGGTCACAGGCTTAGTGTTATTTCTGTTCGGCATGAAGCTGATGGAAACGTCGCTTCAGATGTGGGCCGGCCCCCGCCTTCAGCTATGGCTGGAGCGGTTTACCCGCACCCCGGTACGCGGCCTCGTCACCGGCACGGTCCTAACGGCAGCGCTGCAGAGCAGCACAGCCATCACCGTGATCGCCATCGGCCTTGTCAGCGCCGGCGTCCTGACCTTCCCGAGAACGCTGGGCGTCATTCTCGGCAGCAACATCGGCACCTGCCTCACCACCGAGCTGATCGGACTCAGCCTCGGGGGGATCGGCGTGCCGATCCTGATTGTATGCGCCAGCATCTGGATGGCGAGCTGGCTGGCCGGGCCTTTGCCGTCCTTTGCGGCGCTGCGGCAACATGCTCCCTCGCCGTCCGCCGGCCGCGAGTGGCTGCGCAGCGTCCGCTTCGGGTCGCTGGCGGGCGCCGGGTTCGCTCTCGTGCTGCTCGGCATCGAGATCATGCAGACGATCGGGCCTGCGCTGCAGTCCCGCGGGCTTTTCGCCTGGTTTGTCCAGGAAGCCCAGCAGAGCCTGCTGTGGGGCATTATCGCCGGCGCAGCCGTCACGGCGCTGGTACACAGCAGCGCTGCCGTCATCGGCATGGCGATGGGCCTCGCCGCGATCCAAGGCATCCCCGTCGAGCTGGGCATTGCCATCACGATCGGCGCCAATGTCGGCACCTGCGTGACGGCATTGATCGCCGGGATGAGCTCCTCCCGCGCCGGGCGTTACGTCGCCTGGTCGCATATCCTTCTCAACGTCGGGGGCGCCCTCCTCTTTTACCCCTTCATCCACCAGCTTGTCAGCGTTTCAGCCATGCTGGCGGATGACGCATCGGCGCAAATCGCCCGCTCGCAGACGATTTTCAACGTTGCCTGCTCGCTGCTCGCTTTGCCTTTTTGTTATCTGCAGGTGTGGAAGCGCCTTGAGTTCCGTTCCTAACTTGCACCGCTGCGGTTAATAGAGAAAACCTCTAGCGCGGTCATTCAAAGATGAGCGACCACGCGTAGAGGTAGGGGTTACCGCCAAAAAATGCGACTACAGATTTACGACGGATGCTGTTTCTAGGACACGAACCAATTGGCCTTTGCTTTCATTCACGCCGGCTTCCGTTACTTTGACGCGGCAAACTTGGCCGATCATGTCCTCAGAGCCTTCGAAAACAAGCTGTACATAGTTATCGGAGTAACCCATGTACAATCCGCTGTCAGGAGCGCCTTTGTAAGCACGTTCCGGAATAACTTCCAGCACTTGACCGACAAACTGCTGCGCATACGCCAGCTGCATTTTCTCGGAGAGATCGATCAGCTCGTGCACGCGCGTATTTTTGATTTCCTCATCCACTTGATCCTCCATCCGCGCAGCAGGCGTGCCTGTCCGTTTGGAATAAGGGAAAACGTGCATTTCAGAAAATTTCATGCGTTCCATAAATTCAACGCCGTTACGGAACATTTCCTCGGTTTCGCCAGGGAAACCTACAATCACGTCCGTCGTAATGGCAACATCCGGCATAATTTCATGCAGGCGCTCAATTTTGCTGGCAAATTCGGCTGTCGTATATTTTCTGCGCATGCGCGCTAATACACGATCGTCTCCCGCCTGCAAAGGAATGTGCAGATGACGGCACATTTTGTCCGAGGATTTCAAAACCTCGATGACTTCGTCGGTAATTTGGCTGGCTTCGATCGAAGAAATACGGATACGTTTCAAACCTTCGACTTTGTCCAGATCCCACAGCAGCTTAGCCAAGCTGTAATCTTCAATATCTTCGCCATAACCGCCGGTATGAATACCCGTCAGAACGATTTCTTGATAGCCGGCAGCTACCAGCTGCTCCGCCTGCGCAATAACGCTTTGCGGCTCACGGCTGCGCATCAGTCCGCGCGACCAAGGGATAATGCAGAACGTGCAGAAGTTGTTGCAGCCCTCTTGGATTTTCAAGAAAGCTCTGGTCCGATCCGCGAAGTCAGGTACATCCAGTTCCTCGAACTGGCGTGTTTTCATGATGTTACGCACCGCATTGATCGGTTGGCGATCCTGCTCAAACTGTTTCACAATCGGAATAATTTTGTCACGGTCCTGCGTCCCGATAACCATATCGACACCCGGAATCGCCATAATTTCCGCAGGTGAAGTTTGCGCATAGCAGCCTGTCACCGCAACAATCGCTTCCGGATTGCGGCGAATTGCCCGGCGAATCATTTGGCGGCTCTTTTTATCCCCCGTATTCGTCACCGTGCACGTATTAATGACGTAGACATCAGCCGTTTGCTCGAAATCGACCTGCTCGTATCCCTCATTTTTGAAAAGCTGCCAAATGGCTTCTGTATCATAGAAATTAACTTTACAACCTAGTGTATGAAACGCTACCGTTGCCATAACGCTTATCCTCCCATCTCTCCGGTTTCATAGAAAAGACACGTAAGACCTACCATAGCAGCAGTCTCCGTGCGTAAAATGCGTGCCCCCAGCGACACGGAACGAAAGCCCGCCTCTTCGGCCTGCTTGATTTCCTGCTCCGTAAATCCGCCTTCCGGCCCGACTGCAATAACGACTTTGCTTCCTTGTCCCAATTTGCCGGCGGCTAGCGCGCCCTGAATGGCAGGCCTCAATTGCTGCCCGTCTTCCTTCTCGTAGCAAATCCAAGCCACGTCAGCTTCCTTGGCTCGCTGCAGCAGCTGCTTCCAAGAATAAACGGCTTCCACCTGCGGCACACGATTCCTGTGCGCTTGCTCCGCGGCTTCTTTGGCAATTTTCTGCCAGCGTTCCGTCCGCTTCGCTTCTTTCTTGGCATCATACTGCACAATCGTACGTTCCGATAAAAAAGGAAGAAACCGGGCTGCCCCGATCTCGGTCCCTTTTTGAATAATCGTTTCCATCTTGTCGCCTTTGGGCAGGCTTTGGGCAATCCACACCTGAACAGCCGATTCGGCGTCCATAGGCAGTTCCTCTACAATTTCCGCGGTAACCAGCCCTTTATCTAATTGGGAGATCCGTACGAGTACTTCGCGGTCTACGCCATTACTGCAAATAACTTTGTCTCCGATGTCTGCCCGCATCACTCGCATCAGATGATGTGCGTCGTCTCCTTCGATGGTGACGGTCTGATTGCCGGAGTGAAACTGCTCTGCCGGAAGAAAATAACGCTGCATAGTCAAAGCCTCTCTATCTTCGTTCATTTCAATGTGTCGTGTATCGTAAGTGAATTCGTGAATCTTCCACTCACCATCATACCTTTTTTGCACCAGAAAAGCTACAAAGGGATGAACTTGGCAGTTACATGCCGAGAATCCATGCAATTGGTCTAGAGAAGAGCTTGAGAATGTCATAGCCTAAGCCTAAATATGGATCTAAAGTTACTCGTCTTAACGGCCCAACAAAAACAATTAACAAAAAGATCACAGATGCCCATTGCTCAAATTTAATTAAAGCTTCACTATGTCGTAGATTAACTACGTCTTGAATAATCCGATAACCATCTAATGGTGGAATAGGAATCAAATTAAATAAAAATAGCCTAATATTAATAGTTAACATTAATTCAAGAAACAGCGAGATTGCGTCGCCGGTTCCCTTGTCCATTCCTTTAATCCAACCGTATTTCTGAAAAAGCGCTATGACAAATAAACTAATAAATGCCAGAATCAAGTTGCTTATCGGTCCTGCCGCCGTTACGATAATCCCCATCAAACGGGGATTTTTGAAATTTCCACGGTTTACAGGCACAGGCTTCGCCCAACCGAAACCGGCAATGAGCAGCATGATCGTCCCGAAGAGATCCAAGTGAACCATAGGATTAAGGGAGACCCTGCCGAATTGATAGGCCGTAGAGTCTCCTAATTTATAAGCGCTATACGCGTGAGCGAATTCATGAATGGTAAACGAAAGCACAAGCACCAGAATGACAAAAGGCAGCGTGCTCCAGTCATAAAACAATAATCCTCCCATAGATGGACACCTACAGCTTTCTAGCTACGATCACAACCCAATTCGAATCATAGTTTTTCTCTACAATTGTGAATTTGGCGTCAACCAGCGCTTTTTCGACTAGCTCTTCCTTAGCGGTAATAATACCGGACGTAATGTAATAGCCACCTTGCTGCAGCACCTCATAGACATCGTCAACAAAGGTTACAATAACTTCAGCCAAAATGTTCGCGACAACGAGCTGCACCGGAACCGAGACGCCAAGCTTGTCAGCGCCTTCTGTTGCGCTTTCCTTCAGAACGCCGAGCAAGTCGCTCAATTTGACCGTAATTTTGTCTTCAAGTCCATTTTGCTTCGTATTGTCTTCGGCACTTGTTACAGCGACAGGGTCCAAATCCACAGCCAGCACATGCTTGGCTCCGAGCTTGGCGGCGGCAACGGATAAAATACCGGAACCGGTTCCTACGTCAATCACATCGTCCCCCGGCTGGAGCACGCTCTCGAGTGTTTTCAAGCACAGCGACGTCGTCGCGTGTGTGCCTGTTCCGAACGCCATGCCTGGATCAAGCTCCAAAATCAGCTCATCCGGCGAAGGTGTGTAATCTTCCCATGTCGGTTTAATCGTTAGACGGTCTGTAATGCGGATCGGTTTGAAATATTGCTTCCAAGCATGCGCCCAATCCTCGTCATCCACTTCTCTTAATTCATAAGTCGGATTGCCCGTATCGATATCATAATCGCTCAGTTGTTCAACGGAAGCCTTCAGATTAACCATAATAGGTTCCATGTCTGTTCCATGATAAAAATAACCTTTGATCACGGCTCTTCCTTCCGGAATATCATTAAACGGCGTTTCGTACAATTGGCCGAACGACGTATCCCGCTCCTTGTTTAATGTCCCCGATTCTTCAATGGAGACGCCCCCAGCGCCCAATTCATGAACAAAGTTCGTAATCATTTCTATTGCTTCTTCTGTCGTATGTACAGTTAATTCTTGCCAAAGCATCGGTATTGCTCCTCCTGTCGGTTATTCCCTTCGCAAAATAAGCCCATCGGGGCTATTTTCACAGATCATTGTACTACACTTCGCTTCTTGGGTAAAATAGGCTGCATGAAAGCGCTATATTTTATTGTTTTCTTAATATCTTCCTAATACATTCATGCTACTTTTGAATAAAGGTGGATAGCAGTTAGCAATGGCCATTACCGCCCTCATACTATGCTGGAATGGAGTCTTCCCTATGGTCAGAACACTACTTATTTTTCTTATTATTGTCGGGCTGGAGCTCTCGACACCTTTTGCTAGCGCCACTTTACTGGCTAACAACTACAGCCAAGTTACCGCTCACCGCGGCAGCTCCCAAAAAGCGCCTGAGAACACGCTCAGCGCCTTCCGCCAAGCTATTGCGGATAAAGCCGGCTTTGCCGAGCTTGACGTGCAAGAAACGTCGGACGGTGTCGTTATGGTTATGCACGATGACAATGCGCGCCGCACGACAGGAATTAATAAAAACATGTGGGAAGTCACCTCGTCTGAGCTGCTTGCAGCCAGCGCAGGCAGTTGGTTCAGCCCTAAATTTAAGAATGAACGCGTCCCGACCCTCGATGAAGTGATCGATCTGGCCAAGGACCGTATTAAACTAAATATCGAATTGAAAAATAACGGGCATGTCAAGCAGCTCGCTGAAAAAACCGTTGATATCATTAATGCCCACGGATTTGAAAAGCAATGCACGGTAACATCCTTTGATCCCGGCTTGCTGCATAAAGTAAGGAAACTGAATCCGCACATTAAAACGGGTCTTCTTATCGGTCAGAAAACCGATATGGCCGCGATTTGGGAGAGTCCCGATTATGATGTGATTTCCGCAGCTTATCCGATGATTAACGAACAGTTTATGAAGGAAGCCGCTGCGCACAATAAAGAAGTTTACGCTTGGACTGTCAACGATGAAGACGTGATGAAGCGTATGCTCAAGCTTGGCGTCACAAGCATCATTACGAATGTTCCGGATGTCCTGGTTCGATTAATGAACGTGCTGATTTAAACGGTTCATACAAACAAAAGCATCTATGGCTCGCGGCATTCGCGGGAAATAGATGCTTTTTGCAGCTTATATGGAGCCGCCGGCGTCCTCAATGACACGGCATGCTTGCTCATACACGGAATCGTCAATAACCGCAGCCAGTATGATATCCAGGCCAACTGCATTGACATCTCCGTCTACGCTCAACATGCTGTCCGCCATCGCGGATTCGAATCCGCGTCCGATATCGTTGTCAAACCGGTCCACCTGCACATCGGCGGCTCTAAGTGCTTTCAGCTTGGCTGCCGCGCCTTCGGCTTGCTCAGGAGAATGAAAATAAGCAAGAATGGCTCTCTCTGCCATGTTAACTTTCTTCCTGTCTGTGATCTGCGGCTTTCGCCCGCTCTGCAGCCTCGAAATCGTCCCTGTCTGCAACCTCAGCCGCAAATTCTACGTCCTCGTTCTTGGCAACCGGCAATTGACTTTGCTTGTCTTGGCTTTGCTTCGGACTCATCTTTGAACCTCCTAAAAGCTATCATAGTAAAATCCAGTTTTTAGTTTGCCAAAGACCGTTCTTTTTATACAAAAGCCAGCTATTCCTTTATTTTCTCGAAGGATGCATCGTAAAGACGGAACATCGTCTTATAGCCCGATTCATCGAGCTTTACTCCGACATCGAGCTTGCCTTTAATGAGCAGAGGGCCGGAGGTGTACCGGAGCTTCACATCGTCAGGCACAAATACGATCATAATTTTGTTCCAATAGGTTTCATCTCCGTTGTCAAAAGGACATTCGGCTCCCGGTTTCGGTATGAGCAGAAACCAATGCTTGTCAAAGGAAAGCACTTCCCCCATAAACCCTTTGATTTGAACGCTTTTGCCGCTCATATCCCAGAAGCGCTCAGACGGCCTATCCTGCTTGTCATTATCAAAAAATTGATCCCAGTTTATTTCGTTCGGCGATGAAGCCGCCGGCTTCGCAGGCTTACCCGTCTCATCCGCCTTAGGCTTCGGCTGGGCGCCAGGTGCCGGAGCTGCATCAGCTTTGACCGCCGCAGGTTCAGCTGCGGGAGCTGAGCTAGGCACGGCTTTTGGCGCATCCGCAGCCTTGGGAGACGGAGGCGCCGCTGACTGCGCAGCTTTCATTGATGCTGCCTCTGCAGCTTCCGCAGTTGGCTGGGGCGCTGCAGTTGGAACCGCAATTTCCGGCGCAGCCGAAGATGCGGGCTTGGCGGCTGCCGTTTCCTCGGCACGCAAAGCGGGCGCGGTGGTTGCTAGCGCCGCCGTTTCCGAGCTGCCAAAAGCTTGACCGGCGGTGACCGCTTGCTTTTGACCGCATCCTGCAACGAGCATGACTGCGGCTAAGCTCAGTAGATATAACCTTTTTTTCATCCATCTCACCTCAAACTTCATGACTTAAACAATTGCAAAGGGTCAACACGATAGGCTTGCAGCGCCGGTCCTATGGACGCAACTACGCCAATAGCTAACGTTCCTGCAATAAGCAGCCATTCTCCCTGCATGAACTGCCAGGATTGCAGCTGCAGGCCTGTAAATTCAAACACAATGTCACGGCTCAAATAACCGCCTATATGGCCTGCGAGAATCCCGCACACAAGTCCAATCAACGTAAGCAGCAAACCTTCTCCGATCAGCGAAGACCAAATAAATCCTTTTGATTTTCCGATTAAACGCAGTAAAGCCACGTCTTTTTTACGCTCATTGACAGCTGCAACAAGAGAAAGCAAGATGGAAACCGCCGCCAAGAAAATACAAATCACGGTTACGACGCTTAGCGCGCTTGTCCCTTTATCTACGACGTTTACGACATCAGCCACCGCTTTGCTTGTATAAATCGCTTGAACGTTGCTCATTTGCCCGTACTTCGTCTTAATGGATTGAGCTCCGATCAGCGTCTTAGGCTTAATTAAAATAGAAGTAACTTCCCTATGCTCCCCGTCCTGGCCCCCGTGAACAGCCCAAGCATAATCCAGCGTCGTAAAAACAGCTCGATCGTCAGACGTAAACAGAGGAGGCAAAATGCCAACTACCGTATAGCTAAAGTTGTGATGATGCTCCTCTTCCTCCGTCCCTTCTTCCTCTTCCGCTTCCTCCAAACCTTTCACCAACCCGTGCGCGCCTTGAAACTTATCCCCAATATGCAGCCCTAAGGTGCTCGCGACATGAGAACCGACAATCGTTTCGCCAAGCTTTCCATACATGTTCCCTTGAGCCAATTGTTTGTCCGAACCATAGCGGGTTGCAAAATAGCCGGGTTCCATCCCTACAATGGGAAATCCATTATAGTTATCCCCTGTCGTCATCGCGAACGCGCGATCAACAGACTCATCTTTACGCAATTCATCCAGCAAAGCGTAAGGCACATTCCCTGTCGGAGCGCCGACATGATAATACGTGTTCAGCGCAAGCTGCGATGCGCTTCCCTTGGCACCGATCGTTACTTCGAAAGGGCCGTAGCCCTTCTCAGCTCCTTGCTCCAGCCCTTCGCTGCAAAGCAGCAAAAAGACGACCAAAGCAGCTGTAACCGTTACCGATATAACAGTAAGAAGAGAGAGCGTTTTCCGGTGAAGCATGTTTCTCCAGACTAACCCGATTATTTTCATACGGCATTTCTCCTTGACACCTCGTTAATCTCTCCGATATGCACACGCTTCGGATACATTTCCGCTAAATGCAAATCATGAGTAACCGTTACAAGCGTAAGCTTCTCTGACTCACAGATGTTCAGCAGCAAAGACATGACCTCGCCTGCCGTCTCCCAGTCTAAGCTCCCTGTAGGCTCATCGGCCAAAACAAGCTGCGGCTTGGCGATCAGCGCGCGAATGATCGCAGCTCTCTGCTGCTGCCCTCTTGACAGCTCATACGGCATATGATGTTGGCGATCCTTCAGCCCGACTCTGTCAAACCAATTATCCAGCTGCTCTTTCGCTTGCTTCTTGGACCATTCTCGCGGAATGATTAGCTCCACATTTTGTCTGGCGGTCAAGGACGATAGCAAATGAAAATCTTGAAAAATGTAACCGACATGCTCCGCCCGAAAACGGTCTCTCTTGCTTTGCGAATACCCGTGAAGAGGCAAACCGTTCACCCATATTTCGCCTTCGTCCGGAATCATAACGCCGCTCAACAGATGCAGCAGCGTGCTTTTGCCGCTGCCGCTCGGACCGAGCAGAGCTATTCGTTCACCTTGCCGGATCTTCCACTGAGGAACGTTAAGAATCGATAAGCGCTGTCCATGCATCGTGAACGATTTGGAAATATTGTTCATCTCAATCATAGATGTCCTCCATATTCATAGGTCAAAGATAGGAAAAGAGGACAAGGGAAGCGTGTTCCCCTGTCCTTTATTCCTTACTATCCTCTAGTTTTTCACGATGCGCTCGTTAACGGAATCCCATGTCATCGTTTTGCCAGTCAACGTGTTGAAAGCTTCCAGCGGCAGATACAGCTTGCCATTGTCTACTTGGCCAACCAGTGTGCTAGCCGTTCCGTTTTCCGTGATCGCGCCGGTTTCAACAAGCACCGAGAGCTTCTGGCTGCCTTTGGACAGCGTAACTGTTTTCGTCGCTTCGTCCCATGCCACTTGAATGTCTAAAGCTTCAGCCAGTGATTTCGCCGTAAACAACGTCTTGTTGTCACGCGTCACTTTGAAGAGCGGATACAAGTATTTGTCTTGCAGTTCTTTCGTCGCAGCGGCCAGGTCAACGCCAATTACTTTCGCACCGCTTTTTGCGATATCTGTATTATCGACATCACCTTTGACCAAGGAAGCGATAGGTCCATAAGCCCATACGCCAACGTCTACGCCAGTATGACCATGTCCTGTCCAGCCAACAGCCAATCGTTTGGAAACAACGGCATTGTAGCCGCCAGCGCGTCCGTAAGAGGAACCGTCACCTTTCAAAATCAACGCAATTTCCTCGTCAGACAAATCTGTGAAACCAATGTTATCGGCAACGATTTTACGCACGTCATCCGCGGTTTGCGCAGTTTTCAAAATAGCGTCCAAATACTCATAAGAGTGCTTTTGTTTATTGAACAAATCTACATTCAACTCGTACACGTTGTTGATCCCTAAGGACAAACCGCCTGTTTCATGGTCAGCCGTTACAACAACGGAAGTGTTGCCGTCTTTTTTGGCGAAATCAACCAATGTTTTGAACGTGGCGTCAAGCTCCAGCATTTCTTGAATGTTGGCAGGAAGATCATTGGCGTGGCCAGCGTGATCGATACGGCCTTGCTCAACCATCAGCACGAAACCATCTTTGTTTTGCGATAAAATATCAAGCGCTTTTTGCGTTAATTGCGGCAAGCTCGGCGTATTCGCATCACGATCAAGTACATAAGGAATCTCATTCATGGCAAAAAGTCCGAGCGCATGATCCGCTGTTGCAGGGATTGCGTCCAATCCTTTTTTATCAAACGCCGTTGTGTAGCCTTTAGCTTCGAAGTCAGGAATAATATTTTTATCCGTACGTTTACCTTTTTCGTCTTTCGTCACAAAGTTCACTTTACCGCCGCCGAAAAATACATTGACACCGCTAGCGAGGTATTGGGAAGCGATGGCATTCTGGTTGCTGCGTTGACGAACATGGGATGCCCAAACCGCAGGAGTAGCGCCGACAATGCTGTCTGTTGTAACAAGGCCGGTTGCTTTACCTTGCTTCATCGCGGCTTCAATGATCGAACCAAAAGGCTTGGCGACGTCGCCGTTGGAAACGCTGATTGCGTTATTGTATGTTTTATTTCCTGTAGAAAAAGCTGTTGCAGCTGCAGCTGAGTCCGTGACAGCACCGGATTCCGATGTGTATGGACCTGCTTGCGAGTATGTAGTTGCTTTACCGACATAATATCCGCCATCAAGCTCTAAGCGGTCTTTATTTAAAAACTTTTTGGAGTAATATCTTGCTGCCGTTACTTCAGCCGGCCCCATGCCGTCACCGATCAATACAATCAAATTCTTCGATTGCGCCGGCGCCGCAGGTACGGAAGACGGAGTCGTTTCAGCTGCTGTTGCTACGCCTGCTACGTTTAAGGCCAGTAAGGAAAGCGTAAGACCGGAACCCATGATTTGTTTCAAGCTTTTTTTCAAGTTGTATTCCCTCCAAATATTAAGAATCTCACGTTATCTATCATATCGTTCATAGATTAAGAGGACGTTATCCGGAAGTATTCGCTATGTAAAAGATTCCATATAATATTTGCTGAATGTAAACAAACCTAAAAAAGGGGATTCTTTCCTAAATGCCAAAAAACACTCCGCCTGGTATTTTCAACAGATCCGAGATCTGCGAAAACTCCAAGGGAGTGTTCATATTCTGGGAGAAGCCCCTTCTAGTCGCCTAAGAAGGCTCTTTTCATACGCTCGAAAATCGATTGATTTTGCTCATGCGTATGCTCGCCGCTTTGTTTGCCGAACTGGCGCAGCAAATCTTTTTGATCTTCGCTCAAATTCGTCGGCGTTACGACGATCACTTTCACGTGCTGGTCCCCTTGACCGAAGCCGCGCAAGTGAGGAACCCCTTTTCCTTTTAAACGGAAATACGTGTCGGTTTGCGTGCCTGCCGGAATCTTGAGCTTCACTTTCTCCGTCAGCGTAGGAATTTCGATTTCATCGCCAAGCGCCGCCTGCATGAACGTTAAAGGCACTTCGCAGTAAACGTCATTGCCTTCGCGTTCGAAGAATTCATGGGACTTCACGCGAATAACAACGTAAAGATCCCCTGACGGGCCTCCGCGCGTGCCGCTTTCACCTTCGCCGGATACGCGAAGCTGTGCGCCGTCATCCACACCTGCTGGAATCTTGATGTGAATAGTGCGCTGTTTTTTCACTTTGCCGGCGCCATGACAAGTTCCGCATTTTTCTTTGATGATTTTGCCCGTGCCGTTACATTGATTACATACGCGGCGGTTAACAATACGGCCAAACGCCGTATTTTGTACGACTTCCTGCTGACCGCTGCCGTGACAGCCGCCGCAAGTTTCAGGCTTCGTTCCCGGCTTAGCGCCAGATCCTTGACACGTATCGCAATTTTCCGTTCGCGGAATGTGAATGTCGGTTTCTTTGCCGAAAACAGCTTCCTTGAACTCAATCGTCATCGTGTACTGCAAATCGTTTCCGCGCTGCGGAGCGTTCGGATTACGACGGTTCCCACCGCCGCCACCGCCAAAGAACATATCGAAAATATCGCCAAAACCGCCGCTGAAGTCCTGGCCGCCCATACCTTGGTTCGGATCAACGTGGCCAAAACGGTCATATTGGGCTTTCTTCTGATCATCGCTTAGCACATCGTAAGCGTCTTTTGCTTCTTTGAATTTATCTTCCGCATCAGCAGCTTTATTCACGTCAGGGTGATACTGACGCGCCATTTTACGGTAAGCCTTCTTGATGTCTTCTTGCGAAGCATCCTTGCCGACCCCAAGCACCTCGTAATAATCACGTTTACTCATTGTTCCACTCCCATGTTCAAGACTACAAACGGAAAGTCAAAGCCACGGAGAACCCCCCGCTGGCTTTGACTCATTCGTTTCTGCACATCCAGTATTACTATAGGATATGTTTATTTTTTTTGTTCGTCAACAACTTCGTAATCCGCATCTACAACATTTTCTCTGCCTTTAGGAGCTTCGCCAGCGCCAGCCGCGCCGCCTTCAGGACCTTGAGCGGCAGAAGCTTGCTCATACAGCTTCACGGAAAGCTGTTGAATCACTTCTGTAAGCTCTGCAGTTGCTGCTTTGATCGTTTCAAGATCGTTGCCTGCCAGAGCAGCTGTTACCTTCTCTTTGGCAGCATTGGCTTTATCGATCTCGCCTTGGTCAACTTTGTCGCCAAGATCTTTGATCGTTTTGTCAACGGAATATACAAGTTGGTCCGCTTCGTTGCGAGCTTCTACAAGCTCTTTGCGAGCGCGGTCTTCCTCAGCATGCGCTTCCGCGTCTTTCACCATTTGCTCAACTTCCGCATCGCTCAAGCCGCTGGAAGAAGTGATAGTGATTTTTTGGCTTTTGCCTGTTCCTTTATCCAAAGCGGATACGTTAACGATACCGTTGGCATCGATATCGAAGCTAACTTCGATTTGCGGCACGCCGCGCGGAGCCGGAGGAATATCGCCAAGCATGAAACGGCCCAGTGTTTTGTTGCCGCTAGCCATGGAGCGCTCACCTTGAAGTACGTGAATCTCAACGCTAGTTTGATTATCTGCATAAGTGGAGTACACTTGTGATTTCGTTGTAGGGATCGTCGTGTTGCGGTCGATCATTTTCGTGAACACGCCGCCTGCTGTTTCGATACCAAGGGAAAGCGGAGTTACGTCTAGAAGTACAACGTCTTTCACTTCACCTGTCAAAACGCCAGCTTGAACAGCTGCGCCAAGAGCAACGACTTCGTCCGGGTTAACGCCTTTGTGCGGATCTTTGCCTGTCAATTTTTTGATGGCTTCTACAACCGCAGGAATACGTGTGGATCCGCCGACAAGAACAACTTTGTCGATTTGGCTAGTGGAAAGCCCGGAATCCTGCAGCGCTTGACGTGTTGGTCCAAGTGTTCTTTCTACCAAATGAGCGGAAATCTCTTCGAATTTCGCGCGAGTCAAGTTAAGCTCCAAATGCTGAGGAACGCCGTCAGCTACCGTAATGAACGGAAGGGAAACCGTCGTTGTCAGTACGCCGGAAAGTTCTTTTTTCGCTTTTTCAGCAGCATCTTTCAAACGTTGGACAGCTGCTTTATCTTTGCTTAGGTCGATGCCTTGCTCTTTTTTGAACTCAGCTACGAGGTAATCAATGATGACTTGGTCAAAATCATCTCCGCCAAGCTTGTTGTCACCGCTTGTTGCTTTAACTTCGAAGAAGCCATCGCCAAGTTCAAGGATGGATACGTCAAACGTACCGCCCCCAAGGTCATAAACAAGAATCGTTTGATCTTCTGTTTTCTCCAAGCCGTAAGCAAGCGCTGCGGCAGTTGGCTCATTGACGATACGAAGTACTTCCAGACCAGCAATTTTACCAGCATCTTTAGTCGCTTGACGTTGGCTGTCGTTGAAGTAAGCTGGAACCGTGATAACCGCTTGTGTCACTGATTGACCAAGGTAAGCTTCTGCGTCAGCTTTCAGCTTTTGCAGGATAATCGCGGAAATCTCTTGCGGCGTGTAGTCTTTGCCGTCGATGTGTTCTTTGTGGTTCGTACCGATATGACGTTTGATCGAACTGATTGTTTTGTCAGGGTTTGTGATCGCTTGACGCTTAGCGGTTTCACCGACTACGCGCTCGCCGTCTTTTTTGAAACCGACAACGGAAGGCGTCGTACGGTTACCTTCAGGGTTAGGAATAACGACGGCTTCGCCGCCTTCCATTACTGCTACGCAAGAGTTTGTTGTACCTAAGTCAATACCAATAACTTTACTCATGTTAAAGCTTCCTCCTTTGTGCTCCTAGGGAACTGTGAATTCATTGGATATTTATCTAATAATAAATTCTAAACGCTAACTTTCACCATCGCCGGGCGAATGACTTTATCTTTGAGAATGTAGCCTTTTTGAAGCTCCTCAACGACAATGCCTTCTTCGTGCTCGTCGGATTCAACTTGCATCACAGCTTGGTGGAATTCCGGGTTAAACGGCTGACCTACAGCTTCGATCGGCTTAAGACCTTCGGTCGTCAGCACTTGATACATACCGCGGTACGTCATGTCCAAGCCTTTCGCCAATGCGTCGAAATCCTTCGCCTCTTTGCTTGATGCCAGCGCGCGATCGAAGTTGTCTACAATCGGCAGAAGCTGCTCAATCAATTTAAGCGAAGCGTATTTAGCGAAATCTTCCTTCTCCGCTCTGGCGCGGCGGCGGAAGTTGTCGAAGTCCGCTTGAACGCGTAATAAACGCTGATAGTTTTCTTCGGCTTGCATACGAGCCTTTTCCAGTTCGCCAGCTTCCTGGGAAGCGTCAGCTTGGGAGTCTTGAGCAACCGCATCTTCTTGGTTTTCAGCGATTTGCTCGTTATCGGCTGCGTATGTAGTGTTCACGTCTTGCTCATCTGTTTTGTTATCAGTACTCAATTGTCCTTCACCTCCTAAACATAATACACCAAAATTTCTATATCGTCAGTTTACCCAGCTTCAGCCTTCTTCAAAAGGCTGCTTCATCTTAATAACCGTATGAATACGCAGTACGGCGGCAGCAACCTCTCCTGCAGCCTGCAGCGCATGAATTTTCACATCCGCTGGGTCTACAATGCCGGCTTCGACGAAGTCCGTAACCTGCCCGGTGTCACAATCGATTCCGAGGCTGTCGGTTTCCAGCGCGATTTGCGCGGCTTTCAGCTCTTCCACCTTCTCAAGCGGATTGTAGCCCGCATTGACGACGATTTGAGCAAGCGGCTTGCGCAGTGCTCCCGCGACAGCGGCTACGCCGAAGCCCTCCATGCCCTTCATCGTTTCGCGAAGGCGCTCCAGATCGTGCGCAACCGCCATCTCCGCGGCGCCGCCTCCCGGCAAGTACCCGCCGCGCACGGCGGCTTGCACGGCCGAGGCGGCATCCTTCGCGATGCGCGACCGTTCATGCGCCGCTTCGCGCGTCGCCGCGCCAACGATCACGGTCACGTGCTGCTCGCCGTGACCGCCGGCTACGCGCACGCGCCCCAGCGCTTCGTCGTACGCGGCATAGCCCGCGCGGCCTAGCGCCGCGCCAAGCTCCGGCGCGCTCTTGCGCAGCGCCGTGCGCCGCACCGGCCGGGCGCCGGTGTGCTCGCTCAGGAGCTGCAAGTCCCTGCGGGACAAGCGCTGCAGCACGATAATGCCGTGGTCGGAGCAGAACTGCTCCGCCTCGGGGTCAACCCCGCGGTCGGAGGCAATCAGCCCGACGCCTAGCTCCAGCAGCGAGTCGAGCGAGCTGCGGAAGTGCTCTCTGAGCTGCATGTAGCGTCCGAAGCCTGCTTCCGTGACCAGCGATTCCTCGCTGACCGATTCAGGCTCCAAAGCGTCATGCAGCACAAGAATGCGGGCATCCCGGCGCTCCTGCTCGAGATGCAGGTTCATCGGCTTCTGGTTCAGCAGAATGCCGGTCCATACTTCGCTGTTCGCCTCTTCATGGGCGATCACGCTGTCAGCGAAGCGGTAGCCGTCTTCGCGAAGCTTCGCCTCGCCGACCGCTTCGGCGGCTTGAACGATGAGCCTAGCGATATCTCGCTGCTCTCGGCCCGCCGTGATGGCGATGCGCTTTAGCGCGGCATCACCCAAACCCGAGATCGTGCGGCTCCGGCGCTCCAAGCTTTCTACTGCCAGCTCGATGCCTTGCAGCATGCCGCTGACGACTTTGGCAACCGGAACGCCGCGCGTGACTTGGGCGACGCCTTCTTGCACCAGCGCGCCGGCAAGAACCGTTGCCGTCGTCGTTCCGTCGCCGATTTGCCGCTGCTGGCTTCGCGCAACCTGAATCATCAGTCTGGCTGCGGGATGGGTGACGTCCATCTTTTCCAAGATCGTGACACCGTCATTCGTGATGATCACTTCGCCCTGTCCGCCTACCAGCATGGTGTCAAGCCCTTTAGGGCCCAGGGTGCCCTCAACCGCAGAACAAATGGCTCTGACGGCTGATGCATTATTAACTAAGGTAGAGTAGCGTTCTTCGCCTTCGCTGTGTACCGTCTTCATACCGCTCATTTGCCGTACCAACGTCCCAGCACGTCTTCCATATGCTTAGATAAATGGTTCATTAAATTAATGACCCTGCCATATTCCATCCGCGTTGGCCCTAGAATGCCTATCGTACCCAGAGGCTGGCCGCCGATCGAATAGGAGGCCGTGATCAAGCTGCAATTATTGATCGCTTCAATACTATTTTCAGCACCGATTTTAATCTCAATGCCTTCATTGGATGGTGTAAATAATTTGATAAGCGTTGGCGCTTCCTCCAATAGATCAAAAATGCTTTTCACCTTGTCAACATCTTTAAACTCAGGCTGTGTCAGCATATTGGTCATACCGCTAAGGAATACACGGTCCTTATCATCGCTTTGCAGCACGCTTTCCACGACGGAAAGCAGCTCCTGATAGCCATTCACATATTTGCTCAGCTCGGTTGAAACTTCATTATACAGCCGGGACTTAAACTGAATCAGCGGCACATTTTTGAGTCTGGAGTTTAAAATATTAACGACCTTCTCAATTTCAGACATCCGTATGCCTTCAGGGATCGTCACTGTTTTATTCTCGACATGGCCCGTATTCAAAACGATAATCGCAACGGCTGTCGTTTCCGAGAGCGGGATAATTTGTAAATGCTTCAAGGTTGTGCTAAAAACTTCGGGACCGAGCACGATCGACGTGTAATTCGTCAGTGAGGAAAGCATTCCCGCGACGTGCTGAATGACCCCTTCCATCTCATGAATTCTTTCGGCGAAAGCGCCTTTCATCGAATTCAGATCGTTGTCAGCCAAAGTTCCGTGCTGCAGCAAGTGATCGACATAGTAACGATAACCTTTGTGCGAGGGAATACGTCCAGCGGACGTATGGGGCTGCTCCAAGTAACCCATCTCTTCGAGATCGGACATTTCATTACGGATTGTCGCCGGACTGAAACCGACATTCCCCCGCTTCGAAATACTTCTTGAACCGATTGGCTCTGCTGAACGAACATAATCATCTATGATAGCACTTAAAATCATGCGCTGGCGTTCCGTCAACATCAAGTACCCCTCCTCTTCACAAATCGCTCTATGATCACTTTCGTTAGCACTCGTATTTAGTGAGTGCTAAATCCTAATACAAAAATAACAGACCCTAAGGTCTGTTGTCAAGTCAATCCAATCGTTTAAGTACGGCGATTTCGTCGCAGCAATACTGTTTTTTGCAATGCATGCAATCTTTCCAAACCTTCTCCGGAAAAATCTCTTTTGGCACTAAGGAAAATCCGTTTTTTTGGAAAAAAGCAACCTCATACGTCAGGGCCATCACTTTCACAATTCCTTGGCTTCTTGCTTCTTCAACCAGGAAATTCACAAGCTTGCCGCCGATCCCTTGCCCTTTGTAACCAGGCGTCATCCCCAGCGAGCGGATCTCGACTAGATCCGGCCCAAGCTTCGTCAGGGAGCCGCAGCCAATGAGAAGGCCGTCGTGCTCGGCCACGACGAAGGAGTCGATCTGTTCCTCGAGCATCTCTTTGGTGCGCGGCAGCATAATGCCCTGCTTCGCATACCCTTGTATAATTTCATAAAGCTTATCGATATCGTTAATCGACGCTTTCCTCACGGACACTGTAGTTGATGAATTCACTGTCACCCCACCAATCGCAACAAAAATGCATAAAACCCACGCTAGCGTCCTCACGGCTTCACCGCTGAACAGCTTGTGGATTCATGTATAAATATACAACATCACGTATATTTGCACAAGGGATTTTTTGTATGATTCGGACAGCTCCTCATGAGTGGCCTAGGTGAGGAATGAAGCAAACACTTCATTGCCCAGCAGGATGCCGTGTTTGGACAATCGATACCCTTCCGGCGTTCGTTCCAGCAGCTTTTTCTGCTCCCAACCCTTTATGGTTTGACCAAAATGCGATTCAATGGTTTCCCCGAACTGTTCCTGGAAATCGGCTTTCCGAACGCCTTCCAACAGACGCAAGCCAACCATCATGAAATCTTCCATCGCTTCCTGCCGTGTGACTTCGAATTGCTCCATAATAGGCAAGCCCGTTTTTGTCGCCTCGATGTAAGGCTGAATCCCTTTCACATTCACATGGCGCTGTCTGTTCATATAGCCATGCGCCCCTGCACCTAGCCCGTAATAAGAGCGATTCCGCCAATACATCGTATTGTGCCTGCTCTCCCGGCCGGGCTTGGCAAAGTTGCTTATTTCATATTGTTTGTAACCCGCGGCTTCCAAACGCTTCATAATGAGCTCGTACATATCGACCTCTTCGTCTTCGCTTGGCAGCGGCAGCTGATTTTTGTTGAAGAGCGTATGAAACAGCGTGTTTTCTTCTACTTTTAAACTATAAATGGAATAATGCTGAAGATCGAGCGACAATGCCTCATCTAAGGTGGCATTCATAATATCGACGGTTTGTTTCGGCAGGCCGAACATTAAATCGATGGATAAGTTGTCAAATCCGAGCTTCTTGGCATTCGCAATGCTGCGATGCACATCGTCCGTATTATGAATGCGGCCGATCGCCGCCAGCAGCTCATTGTTAAAAGATTGCACGCCGAAGCTGATGCGGTTGACGCCGCCTTCTTTCATCACGGCAAGCTTATCTTCATCCGTCGTTCCCGGATTGGCCTCCATCGAGAATTCAACCTCGGCCGGATCTGCCGGGAAATAGGTGCGGACCATCCGCAAAAACCGCTCCATTTGATCGGGAAGCAGCACCGTCGGCGTGCCTCCGCCCACGAAAATCGTTTCTACTTTGGCCGGCGGGTTATTCCTTACGGTAAGCTCCATCTCCCGTTCCAGCGCATCTAAATATTCCATCACAGGCTGGCCTTTGAGCACATAGGAGTTAAAATCGCAATAATGGCATTTATTCGTGCAAAACGGGATATGAATATACACCGCTGTTGGAGCCGCATAAGTAACTAGCATAGGGGTATTTCCTTTCTATCAACTGATAAAAAGCCAAGGGACAGAGCACTCTGCCACCCCAGCTTCTTATTCATTCACTAACTATTCGTCTATTTTGAGAACCGCCATGAACGCTTCTTGCGGCACTTCAACGCTGCCGACCTGCTTCATGCGCTTTTTACCTTCTTTTTGCTTATCGAGCAATTTACGCTTACGCGAAATGTCACCGCCATAACACTTGGCAAGGACGTTTTTCCGCATCGCTTTTACCGTTTCACGGGCTACAATCTTTTGTCCGATTGCCGCTTGAATCGGCACTTCGAACATTTGGCGCGGAATCAAATCCTTCAGCTTATCGCAAATGATTTTGCCGCGGTTGTACGCCGAATCTTTGTGAACGATGAAGGACAAGGCATCAACCTGTTCGGAGTTGAGCAAAATGTCCATTTTCACGAGACTGGATCGCTTGTACCCGGATAACTCGTAATCAAAGGACGCGTAGCCCTTCGTTCTGGATTTCAGCATGTCGAAGAAATCATAAACGATTTCGGACAATGGGATGTCGTAAGTCAATGTGACGCGATTGGAATCCAAATACTCCATGTTCAAGTATTCGCCGCGCTTGCCTTGGCACAAGTCCATAATCGTCCCTACATAATCGTTCGGCACAATGACGGAAGCTTTGACGTAAGGCTCTTCAACGAAATCAATGCGCTGTGGATCCGGGTAATTCGATGGATTATCGATGTCCATGACATCCCCGTTCGTTAGGGTAATGCGATAAATAACGCTTGGCGCCGTTGTGATCAACGGAATGTTGAACTCACGTTCGATTCGTTCCTGAATGATTTCCATGTGGAGCAGTCCCAGGAATCCGCAGCGGAAGCCAAAACCTAGAGCTGTCGACGTTTCAGGCTCGAAACGTAGCGATGCGTCATTGAGCTCCAGTTTCTGCAGCGCTTCACGCAAATCATTGTAGTCGGTCGTTTCAATCGGATACAGTCCGCAGAATACCATCGGGTTGATCCGGCGGTAACCCGGCAGCGGTTCAGGCGCTTGGCGGTCCGCTTCGGTAACCGTGTCCCCGACGCGCGTATCTCCGACATTTTTGATGCCCGCTACGATAAAACCAACATCTCCGACCTCAAGCGACGGAACCGAGGACATTCTTGGCTTGAAAGCTCCAACCTCGATAACTTCAAAGGTTTTGTTCGTCGCCATCATTTTGATTTTGGAGCCTGCCTTGATCGAGCCGTCCACGACACGCACATAAACGATAACACCTTTGTATGCGTCGTAATGGGAGTCGAAAATCAGCGCTTTCAGCGGGTTGTCAGGATTGCCTTGCGGTGCGGGCACCTTCTGGCAAACTTGCTCGATGATCTCCTTGATTCCGATGCCGGCTTTGGCAGAGGCCAGAACCGCTTCGCTGGCATCAAGGCCGATCACGTCCTCAACTTCCTGCTTCACTTTATCCGGATCCGCACTCGGCAAATCGATTTTATTAATAACAGGTAAAATTTCTAAATTGTTTTCCAGAGCCAGATACACGTTAGCCAGCGTTTGCGCTTCAATCCCCTGCGCCGCATCGACGACCAGCAAAGCTCCTTCGCACGCCGCAAGACTTCGGGATACCTCATACGTAAAGTCGACGTGTCCCGGTGTATCGATCAGGTTGAGAATATAATCTACGCCGTCATCCGCACGGTAATTCAGCCTTACCGCCTGCAGCTTAATCGTAATTCCGCGTTCCCGCTCCAGATCCATTTGGTCAAGCACTTGCTCCTGCATCTCACGCGTCGACAAAGCTCCTGTATATTCCAAAATACGGTCGGCCAGTGTCGATTTACCGTGATCGATATGAGCGATAATTGAAAAGTTTCGAATTCTTGATTGTCTTTCGCGAATGTCAGTCATGCTAACGTATTAACCCCCACAACATGCAAATAATTTTCATTATAGCAGTTGTGGGAAGTTGCAGCAATGTACCCGCTATCCTTTCCCTAGTATAGCGTCAAATATTGACACAAACAGCTTGATGCCATGATGCGCAATAATTTGCAGCAGATCCCCGAGCTTGTTGCCCACATGATTCAGCGAATTGTCGTGGTCGGCTACGGGATCCGCTTTCTTTTCGGCCTCGGGCTTTGCGGTTGCCGCGGCTTTGGCTGCCGCATCGCCTTTCGGGGCCGGCGATGGCTTCGTAACGGTAGTGGCTGTGATATTGGCAGCAGCCGGCTTCACAGTTTCTTGAGCCGCTTTTCCTGAAGGCTGAGGACCTTGTATCCGTTCCATCCCGCTGGATGCCAAGCTGACACCGAACAAAATACAGAACAGCAGCAGCAATCCGAACAAGCCCACTTTGATATAAAACTGCCTCAGCTTCATGGAAAGGCCTCCTTCAATTCGCTTTTAAGATTGCTTCGGGTTTGCAACCGGCGCATCCACTTTTTTGGCGTTCAAAATCACTTCCGAAATGGCTTCCGCCAGCCAGTCCGTTGTCCGGTAGCACTCCTCCAGTGAGTTGTACGGACCGCCTACCTCGATCAATATGCTGTTTGGCGAAAAGTTCTGATTATATAGCCCGTTGCCTTCGCTTGCTTCCTTCGCATGAATCCCTTTGGAAATTCCAGGATGCTTGGCTTCCAGCACTTGATGAATCTTATTGGCGAATTCCTCATTCTTCTTCCAATTCGGATTTTTCCCGCCGACGATGAAATACACCTGTGCGTAATCCTTGCCGTCAATCGTGGCGGTTGTTTTATTTCGCGCAGCAGAATCGCGGTGGATATCGAAGTAATATTGTAAATCCGGATGTTGGGCTGCGGCTTCCTGGAGTGTTTTCAACGAGTACTTGTAGGAGTAAGGATATTCGAAGTTTTTAACCGTGCTCGGATACACCGTTTGGGAATGAACCGCGCCTATGCCGTCTTTCTCTAGATTTTGCGCTAAGCGCTGGCCGACTGAGATGATATTAACGGTATCGCTGTAAGCCTTGTCCGGGTTCGTAACCCCCTTAAGCTCTGGCAGGAAGGATTCATTGCTGTGCGTTTGGTAAATGAAAGCGACATTGTCACCTGCCGTTTTGGGCGGTTGTCCTACCGGATTTGCGATAGGCGCTGTCGTGCCTACGGGTGACGGCTCCAACGATGGTGAAGGAAGCGGATTTTTGGCCTCTGCTTCCAGATCGGAGGGATTGGGACTGTAATCGATCGGGTCGCTCGGATTGATGGCGCTCCCGCTTCCTTTGACCAAGACCGTCGTCTTATTGGCATCCATCCCAGGGACTTCGCTAGCTACCAAACTCTTTGGATCGCTCGGATTGATGTCCGTCAAGAATTGGAAAGCGAAATGAAAGACATTATGTTGAGAGAATGTGAATTTCTTCTGGTCTTTATTCAGATGAGGCACTTCCATGCCAAGCATATCGATAAAAAATTGATTCGTGACGGATGCGGCCAAGCTTTTCATAGACGAAACCGGCGAGGTGGTTTTGGCTTTGTTCTGAAAGTAGCCGCCGACGCCAATTAAAACGAAGATGGCTAAGGTTGCCGTGCTGAGAATAAAAAACGTTTTTCCGACGGAACTGGCGCTCTGAAACGTTTTTCGAACATGGCTGAGATTGAGTGTGGCTGATGTCCATTTCATAGTTTGATTCCTCCTAAACTATCTTAATTCAATCTATGAAACGGGCTTCGTCGATAGAACCTGAAACGATAGATTTTTTATGATAGAGGGAAGGTTGGGGATGAGAGTGTTGTTGCGGGGCCGATTCTATGGGTTAGTTGTACTGAGACGTCCTTTTTGGGCGTCTCGCTGTGATTCTCGCTTCTGCAAGGGAGGCTGGAATAAGTGACTGATATCCTTCAACGCCTGCTCAGGAAAACAAAAAAAAGAACCCCATCAGGGGTTCTCGGTCAATCAGATAGAGCTTTCTCGGTCAATCAGATAGAACTATGCCAGCGATTCGAAATCGAACGAGCCTTTGGCTACGATCGTGACTCCGCTTGTTTTGTTAAGAACAGTGGGACCGTTATATAGTTTGAGCAAGCTCTTGTCGCTCGATTTCTGTGCATTCTTGGCGGTTAGTCGGTTATGAACTTTCTTCATGTGCTTCAGCATAAAGAATCCTTCCTTTCACAATGGACTTGAGTGAAGACACGAGCTTCGCGTTTCGTTCCGATAACGCCATCATGACTTGATGATGGTGGCGCGGCGGAATATCCGTCCTTGTTTTGAAATGTATGGAGGAAACGATCGTCGGATGCAGCTTAACGCAATAAATATATTCGAATTCGCCGTCTTCTTTATCCTTGGCTCGGCCGAGGTAGATGTTCGTATTCTCGCCACGGTAGCATTCCGCTAAGTAGCTGGTAGGATCATTCACGTTGAAGCTGTGGTTGCTGCTCACCTGACCGGCGCGGCCAAACTGTTGCAAAGTGACACCGTCATCCAGCAGTTCGAACAGTGTAGCAGCGGTCACTTCTTGAAGCTCAATTATACCACAATTGGTATCAAATGTCTTATGGAATTTATCCAACACGCGGTCATAATCGACACTGGAGACGCTAAGCGAATCCAACGCATCGAACAGGAAACTGCGTATCGCATCGTTCTTTTTCATATCGGATAGTTTATAGCGTTTCTTATGTGCGGCAATGGAGCTCTTGATGGGATATAAATGAGGGCCTGCCAACTCTGCCAACTCCGCAACCTCTCTATCGTTCGACCGGTCATCGATGCGCAGCGCATGATAGCCTTCCAAGTAGTCCGGCAGCTCACCAACTATCGACAGGATAAGAAATGTCCTGCTGTGCCCTAACTCTCCTATGCAGAGTCCGATGAGCACTAAGAGATTCGCATAGGTCTGAGGGTGCTGAAAGTCCTCCCGCGTCAAAATGAGAAGGGCAAAATCCGCTTCCTCCAAATGTTCTTTGAGCATTTTCAATTTATGCTGGGATGCCGTTAGAACCCCCTGATTAATGACTGTGACATCGGCTGTGGATGTGAGTTGCGTTTGATAGAATTCAGCCCATAGCAAACTATCAAATGAACAGCCTATAAATATTTTCGGTTTCATTTGTCTCTCAGTCCTAACTCCTTCAGCATCCGTTTCACCGTATACGTGGCCGGTCCCAGTCCCGCCATCAAGCCCGAGGGATGATCCGCTTTATACGTAAGGGGTGTCAAGCCAAGCAGATCCGTGGCAATATGCAAGTCTTCTTTTTCCGGAATGAGAAAATAAGTTCTCTCCAGACCGATCTGCCCGATAAACAGACCCAGCTCCAGAATCACATTATCGCGAACTGTGCTGACGACCGCATCTCTTAACAGCGTTAAATCATTCGGTTGAAAAACAAAGATGGCAAAATCGCTTGCTCGAGCCTGCTTAATTAGCGGAGCTAGCGTCGTATGTGAAGGGGGGAATAACAGTTGGCTCCAAACCGTGACATCACAGGCATAATGGAGATTAGCTTGCAAAGCCTCTGCAACGTCAACGCTTTCAGCAGATGATCCGATAAACAGTCTTGCCAGAGGCGATCCGTTCACAGAATCACTCCCTTCATTAAGGATAGTCGTCAGTAACTTCGACGCCTCCCATCTTTTTCCTCCCAATCGCTGCTAAAATACGGCAAAAAAAAGAACTGTTCCCACGTATCGCCGCGGATCCAGTTCCCGATCAATTAATGTGTATATGCGGCCACGTTCTCCACGCTAACCGCATCGTGTAAAGCCGCATTCAAGCCGCTGGCAATAATATTGGCGATGTCCTCGATAAACTGATCGATTTCCTTCGGGGTGACCAGCAAATCGTGACCGACCGGGTTCAGCACTTCTTTGACGAGCTGCAGGCGCTCCTCCTCATGAATATTGTCCAGCAGTCCAAGTATTTGCCCGGTATTGCTCGTCTGCTCGCTGAAATGCTTATGCATCAGATCGAACGCATTATTCACAATCGTCGAGGCATACACGACGGTGGGAACCCCAATGGCGATTACAGGGATGCCAAGATTCTCTTTCGTTAAGCCTTTGCGCTTGTTCCCGATGCCAGAGCCCGGATGGATGCCTGTATCCGCTATTTGAATGGTTGTGTTTACCCGGTCCAAGGATCGGGAAGCCAAAGCATCGACGGCAATGATGAAATCCGGTTTGGATTGTTCGACAATCCCCAGTACGATATCGCTGCTCTCAATTCCCGTCGTCCCCAGAACGCCTGGCGCTACCGCACTGACCGGCCGATAACCGGGACTCACATCCTCAGGCATTAGTTCAAAGAAATGACGGGTAACCATCACATTGTCCACGACGAGGGGACCGAGCGCATCGGGTGTGACATTGGAATTGCCGAGCCCGATAATGAGCGCTTTCGCATGTTGCGGGATGCCGATCTCCCGCAGAAACAGCTCGAATTCTTGAGCCAGCTTCGTGGCTACACGGTCTTGCAGCTGGCTGTCTTTTTCCCGCAGAGCAGGAACTTCAATCGTTATATAATGTCCGAGAAGTTTGCCAAGGGCTCTTGAGCCTTCTTCGTTTTTCACATTGATTTTGGTAACGCGTATCCCGTTTTCACGGGTGGACTCCTGTTCAATGCCAGGAATCGGCTGCCCCTGATTAGCTGCATGAGCCATATCCCTAGCATCAAGCGCAAGATCCGTATGTGTTGTAAAAGAGCTTAAGTCCATAGAAGTTCCCCTTTCTCAGGTGCATTGCATCTCATAGTGTGTGTCGATTTAGAAGCCGTTATGCAAAAACGAAGACCACTGAAAACCTATTGACAGGTCTTGCATTTTCAATAGTTGCATGGTAGAATACTTAAAGTTGTCAGCAAACATACAAATGTAACGTTGAACCGTGTTTTGTAAGTAGGAGGTGAATTTCATGCCAAACATTAAATCCGCTATTAAACGAGTAAAAGTTAGCGAAAAGCGCCGTCTTCGTAACGCTTCCCAAAAGTCCGCTCTGCGTACTGCTGTGAAAGCTTTCGAAACAGCTGCAAGCCCAGAAGCTCTAATTAACGCTTCCAAGAAATTAGACAAAGCAGCTTCTAAAGGTTTAATCCATAAAAATGCCGCTAACCGCAAGAAGTCCCGTCTGGCTAAAAAGCTGAACGCTCTTACGGCTCAAGCGTAATACAGGACATAAAAGCAAAAGTCCAGTTCTCTTCGGAGAGCCGGGCTTTTTTCCAATATAAAAAACCTTCTTAAGCAGCAAGCCTAAGAAGGAACATTTCCAGTCCTAACACTTTATCGATTTTCCCCGTCTTCATCTGGAAATCCAGATCGGCCAACTGGGCCATGATCTCGCTCAGCTTCTCGATCTTATATTTCCGCGCCTGCCCCTCGGCTACCTTCACGGCGAAAGGATGCAAACCGATCTGCGAAGCCATTTGCTGCTGCGAATACCCCTGTTTGCTAAGCTCTTTGACCTGCAGCATGATGCGAAACTGCCTGGCGATAAGAGCGGCTATTTTGATCGGCTCCTCCCGCTGTTTCAGCAGCTCCTCCAAGATGACGAAAGCGCGCTCCAGCCTTACATTCACAATGTCCTCAATCAGTATAAAAACATTTTGCTCCGTGCTCCTGGCGACGAGCTGGTCGATGACATCGACTGACGCTTCGTTGCCAGCGCCCACATAGAGGGAAATCTTCTCAATCTCAGCCGATAAGGCTTGTAAATTCCCGCCTGTGTAGAGGATTAATTGATCCGCGGCTTCACTGGTAAATGAAAACCCGCGCTGCCGCGCCCCGGCCGCCACCCACTGCTGCAGCTCATCCGGGCTGAGCGACAGGAAAGGAACTGCCGCCTCCATGTCTTTGAGCGCTTTAACGATCTTCTTGCGCTCGTCTAATTTATCCGCGTCCACCGTAAAAACAACGACGGTATGCTCCGCGGGCGATTTTAAATAGTCGGTCAATCGATCCAAGTGATGTTCAATCTTTGTGCTTTCCTTGGCCCCTGTAAAAAACAGCGCATTCTTGGCGATGACAAGCTTCTTCGGCACCATGAAGGGAAGTGTCTCGGCATCCTCCAGCACAGACGAGAGCGAGATCTCGCTTAAATCGAATTTGCTTACGGCAAATTCCTTATGTTCCGGCTCAATGAGCGAATCCGTCAATACTTGGATAAACTCTCTCATTTTATATTTCTCGGGACCGTAGCACAAGTACACGGGTGCCTGCCGCCCTGCTTGTATATCTTTCAATGCTCTCTTTGCGTCCATAGCTGATCTCCACTCCTCGCTCTCATTTTACCAACAACAAAGGGATTACGTCAAAGTCCTAAGACCTTGCCGTAATCCCTTTGTCTGTCTATTTAAACACCGGTTAAAGGCCCTAGAAACCTTAGACCGTGTGGGCGAACCCCCTATTTGCTTTAGCTTCCGTATAATTTAACATACGCAGGAGCCGCTATATTGGTGCGTTCGTTTCAACAATTTCAGGGCGTTTCTTCCTTTTTCTGATTCACGTCAACGCGAATCGTATGGAGCGTGCCCCCGCTTTGAACTTGATAAAATAACTTGTCATCCTTGGACCATTCCACCAGTGTGACTACGTCCTCCGGCTGCCAAACTTGCTTGGACGCAAATACAATTTCCAGCGTATCGCTATTACGGATCACAACGTGGTGATCTTCAACAGCTGCTGTCAACGTCCCCGAAGCTGATTTCAGAAAATTATCCGTGACCGGTACGGTCAACGAAAACATATTGGCGCCCGGCTCTCTCTCAATCCCTTTTTTCGCAACTGGGGTAGATGTGGGCTGAGTTGTCGGAGTTGCTGGAGCTGTTAAACCCAAGCTATTCGCAATATCTTTTTGCTCTGCGACAACCGGGGCAGGCGGATTCGATTGCTTCGGCTCCGCGCCCTTCAAGCTGCCGCCAACCGTGGCGGACGGATCTTGCATGCGCTCCGGTGCCGAAGTGGAAGGATCCATGCGCGCTGCATCATTAGCATCCTTCGGCGGAGACGGCTTGATCGTATCCGGTTTTTCGAGCGGTGCGTTCGTTGTCGCTTGCGGTGCCGTTCCACCCGTCTCCGATGATTGCGGCTGCTGCTTCAGATCGGCTTTCGGATCGGCTGCGGGTGCGGCATCATGGTTCTGATTCGCGGAAAACTCGCTAGCGTCAGGAGTACCGGAGATTTTCATCTTGTCGGCAGCTTCCGGATTTCCTTCCGAATTTCGTTTGGAATCCGAGGCTGCCATACTGCGCTGTTCAGCATTTTGGTTAGCCCCTGCCATCGGCAGCAGGCTGTCAGCATTATCCAACACAGGATGCTTTAAATTAAAAGCAAAGAATCCGAGAATGAGACCTGCGGCAACAACACCACTTGCAAATTTCCATGAGAACTGCGATCCAAGCCGGCGTGTCCAAGGGAGTCTAGAAGGCTGTCCTTGTTCGATCTGTTTACTTTCTGTGCGGTAGACAGCTGCTTTGTCGGTAATGGACGCCGCGGCTACTTTATCAATTTCATCCAGCTGCGGCAAAATGGCATCGACCAAACTGTATGGAGGAACAACCTTGGGCAATTGGGCTAATTCGCCCGAAATTCTTTGTAAACGTTCAAACATTTGCGCACATTCCAAACAATAGGCCAAATGAGCGTGAAGCTCATCTTCCTCTTGCGAATCCAGATCTCCATCCAGGTGCCGCTGCATAAGTTCCATCACCTCTTGACAATTCATCCCCGAACACCTCCTTTCTGATATTCTTGGAGCAGCGATTGTAACTGCTGTCTGGCGCGAAATAAGTAAGACTTCACCGTATTCAGCGGTAAATTCAACGATTCGGCAATTTCATGATACGAAAAGTCTTGCAAATAACGGAGAACAACAACAGATCGATGGTGCTCGGGAAGCTTATCGATTGCTTCTCGAATATCTTTGGCTAGATAGCCGGTCATGATTTCATATTCAACATTGTGCTCTGCAGTAAAGGTCATATCATGCTCATCAATAGAAACCGTCGGTTTCGCCTTGCGAAATTTATCGATGCAGATGTTTGTCACAATCCGCTGTACCCACGTCTTGAACAACGCTTTTTCTTCATATGAATTAATTTTCGTATAAATCCGAAGGAGCGCCTCCTGCGAAGCATCAAGGGCATCTTGTTCATTATTCAAAATATAATAAGCGGTTCGATAGACGTGAGACTCAATTTCTCGCAATAGGGTAATGAGTGCATCACGATCACCGGCCTGAGCTCTTTTAACCAGTTCGGGTGCTACCACTGGGATCCCTCCCTCTTGCAATCTTACAGACGCAGCAGCGTCTCATAATGTTGCAATGGTTTTAGAATAAAAAATAATAAGGCGATTCGCAACTACCAGAATAACAAAATTTCATGAATAAATACACTTCTTAGACGTAAAAGAACCGGATTAGTTTAATCCATAACGGATGAATCCGTCCATCCCCTTTCTTATTTCGGTCAAATTACTCTTCATTGTAAGCCTTTTTGAACGTTAGGATAGTACTATGTTTGTGTAGTACCTCATTATTAAGCCGTTTAATTCTGACTAAAGTGGTAAATATTACAGAGAAGCTATTCATAAGCGGAGGGCTTACCGTGTTCAAACAATTATTCGGAAGAAGACGTTTGTATGGCAGCAGCATGGCGAACAACCGGGAAAACAAGGCGGGCTCTGAGCACAATAAAACCATACTGCCATCCTTGCAAGAGAACCTGAACACCATACAAACACTCCTCCATCATCCGGGCGACCTTATGATCAGACAGTTCACAGTCGGTCTGGAGCAGCACCGGTGCGCCATCGTGAGTATAGACGGACTGGTGGATACTACGCTTATCAATGATCAGCTCATAAATCCAATGCTCCATTCCTTTGATCAGCCTGCCGATTCACCTCGCGATGTCATGACAATTTTGACGGAGCAGGTTTTGACGACGCATGATTTGGAAAATGGCGATCTGCTGCAGGACGCTTTGCTTGCGATTCTGTCCGGCAACACGCTGATATTACTGGACGATCTTGCACAATACATCATCGTTTCCAGCAACGGTTGGAAAAGCCGGGCCGTTGAAGAGCCGCAAACGGAATCCATCATCAGAGGCCCCAGGGTAGGCTTTACGGAAGATTTGCGCACGAACACGGCGCTGCTGCGAAGACGCATTAGAGAAACCAACCTTGTATTCGACACCTATCAAATCGGGCGCAGAGCTAAACGGAAAGTCATCCTCACTTACATTGCCGACATTGTACACCCGGATCTCGTTAAAGAAGTCGACCGGCGTATCAAGAGTGTAGACATTGATGATATTGAAGGTTCGGGGTATTTGGAACAGTGGATTGCGGACAGCTTTTTAAGTCCGTTTCCTGTCATTTTAAATACGGAGCGGCCCGATAAAGTGTCTGGCGCTCTGCTTCAAGGCCGCGTTGCGATCCTAGTCGATGGCGACCCTTTTGCGCTTATTCTGCCGATTACCTTTTCCTCAAGCTTACAATCGCCCGAGGATTATTATCAAAATTGGCTGATCTCTACGCTAACCCGGATTCTTCGATTAATCTCGGCCTTTATCGCCACATTTTTGCCTGCGCTGTATATCTCGCTGCTGGAGTTTCATCATGGCATGATCCCGTCCAAGCTCGCTTTCTCCATCGCCGGAGCGCGAGAAGGCGTACCGTTTCCGGCAGTGATCGAAGCCTTTGTGATGGAGTTCACGTTAGAGCTGCTCAGGGAAGCAGGGCTGCGGCTGCCCAAGCCCATAGGTCAAACGATTGGAATTGTAGGCGGTTTGGTCATTGGAGAATCGGCAGTGGCTGCCGGTATCGTGAGCCCCGTTATGGTGATCGTCGTGGCCGTCACGGCCATCGCATCCTTCTCGCTGCCTTCGTATTCGTTCGCCATTTCTCTGCGCGTCATGCGGTTTGGCATCATGTTGTTCGCTGCTTTTCTTGGACTGTATGGGGTCATTCTGGCCTATATCATGATCAACATCCATATCGTTAATCTAAAAAGCTTCGGGATTCCGTACTCTACTCCCTTTGCCCCGATGTTCATTCATGATTGGAAAGATCTTGTGCTGCGGGCTCCTCTGCATTTCCTGAAAAAACGGCCGCAAATGCTTCAAACGAAAAATGAAGACAGAATGAATGTAAGGAGAAAGAAAGAATGAAATCTTTTGAATACGGAGATAAAGAAATCAGCAATTTGGATATGAGCATAACGGTGTCATCCATGATTATCGGCGTCGGTATCCTCTTGCTGCCGCGGGAGCTGGCGAAAGCTGTGCAGGGCTCAGACGGCTGGATGTCCATGATCGCCGCAGGCATACTTGCCCTCGGAGTGGCCTGGCTGCTGGCCAAAATATCGACGCACTTCAGCACGCAAGGCTATTATGCCTATGCTTCCGCTGCGGTAACGAAACCGGTTGCCTTTATTGCCGTACTCGCTCTTTCTCTGTACTTTATCTCTTTTTGCGCGTATGAAGTCAGGGCCATTGCCAATATTGCCAAGCAATATTTATTTGAAACGACACCTGTGGAAATCATTGCGTTCTCGTTCTTAATGATTAACGTGTATGCCGTGTCAGGCAGCCGCGTGGGACTGATCCGTTTAAACATCTTATTTCTGCCCATTGTGCTCCTGATCACAGCGGGTGTTCTGTTGTTTAGTCTTGGCATGGTTGATATCAAGGAACTGAAGCCATTTTTCACAACGGATTGGAAATCATTAGCGTCCTCCATCAAAACGACAGCCTTCTCGCTGCTGGGATTCGAAGTTGTTTTATTTTATATCACGATGATGAATCGTCCCAAAGAGGCTCCTAAAGCCGTGGTGATCGGTGTTTTTATACCGGTCATTTTGTATACGTGCATCTATATGGTCTGCATAGGCGTATTTTCTCAACTGGCACTGCAGGAAATTACATATCCCGCCGTAGAGCTTGCGAAGGAAATGACGATCCCCGGCGAATTTTTCGAGCGGTTTGAATCCATCTTCTTTACGATTTGGATTATGGCCGTTTTTACAACAACCATGATGGCCTACGATTGCACGATCTATGCGCTTAGTTCGCTATTCACCAAACCTAAGCATCGAACATGGGTTTTTGGGCTCAGCCCTTTCATTTATCTGCTGTGCATGTATCCCAAAAACTTGTCCGACTTCAATAAAATGAGCACAGGCATCAGTTATTTCGGCCTTGTGGTGAGCATTTTTTTGCCGGTTCTTATCCATATTGTCGCCAAGTTTCGAGGAGTGAAAAGCGATGTTTCCTAAAAGGATTTTATGTGCAATTTGTATTGGTTGCACGTTATGTATCCTTACAGGCTGCTGGGATCGGGTCGAAATTAATCAACGCGGCTTCGTTGTCGGAGTTGCCATCGATAAACCGGAAGACAGCTCGAAAAATAGATATAAAGGCACCTATCAAATGATTGTGCCCGGCGGCCTGAAGCTTAACAGCGCAAACAGCCCGGGCAGCAATAATAATCCGCATGCCGGACAAGCGTATTTTAATATGACGGCTAGTGAAAACTCGATGCTGTCCATAGCTTCCAAAATAGCCAGCAAAACAAGCCGTTCTCCTTATTTCGAACACCTGAAAATGATCATCATCTCGGGCGATTCCGTGAAACATAAAGCCAACCTCCCCGATATACTGGATTTTTTTCTGCGGAACAGCGAAATGCGAAGAAGCGTCCAAATTTTAATCGCCGACGGGAAAGCCTCGGATATTCTTAACATATTTCCAAACAATGAAACTACGCCGATTGACTACATCTCTTCGATTGCCAAAAATACGCAGAAAACGAATTTCATGCTGTCGGAATCGCGAATTGGCGATGTACACGAATATTTAATTAAACATGAAAGCTTTGTCCTTCAAACAATTAAGAAAGAGGATGGAGGCGTTACGCTGAACGGAAGCGCCTTATTTGACGGAACAACCAAGCAGTTTCTCGGCTTCCTGAACGGCGAAGAAACACAAGGGCTAAATTTTATTACGAAACGGGTTAAAGGGGGAATCGTTGAATCCAAAGTAGACAATCAAATCGTCGGCTTAAAGGTCGAACGGTCCAATCGAAAAATTTATGTACGCCAGACAAGTCCCGAGCAGGTGAACTTCACGATTAAAATCATTGTGGAAGGCATACTGGATAAATCCATTGCCAATCTTGACCCTTCCGAAGGAACGCTCGTGGAATCACTGGAGAAAAGCTTCGAAGATACGATTGTTTCCACGACCCGTCAAGTCATTAAAAAGCTGCAGCAAACCTATAAAAAAGATGCGTTAGGATTGGGGACCTATCTTTTTCAAAACGATAATAAAATGTGGAAGCCTCTTGCAAATAATTGGGAATCCGGCGCGAAGTTATTTACGCAAGCGGGCATTGATGTACAAGTCGAAGTTATTGTACGGCGTGTAGGCAACATTTTTGAATCAACAAAGGAGTAGAACTTTTATGTGGTCGTCGTTTATAGGTTTTATGCCGCCAAGATTGGTCCTGCTGTGTACGATCCTTTCGTTTATAGTCCCTCTTGGCGTCTATTCGGTCAATCAACTTTTTCACAAATACGGAGATCCGCCTTGGAAGCAGCCGCAAGAAGATGAGACTGAGCACCCGACACCTCCTCAGGGCCAATCCTAAGGGGTTTGTTGCTGCGGAGATAATTTCATACGGGAGAATACGCCTTCCTTGCGGACTTCCATCTGCACTTCTCCCATCCGGTCCGTTCGGAAAATGTGAACGCCGCTCATCTGCAGCCGCTCTACAACATCTGCCGACGGATGCCCGTACCGGTTGCCGTCTCCCACAGAAATCACAGCCGTCCCGGGCTGCCAGAAGTCCAGCCATTCCTGTGAAGATGAGGATTTGCTGCCATGATGAGCAATTTTCATCACATCAATGGGGTAGGAAGGATCGTCCTTCAAACGGCCCAAGAGAGCAAGCTCAGATTCTTTCCCTATATCTCCCGTAAAAAGCCACTTCGTTCCCAGCATCTCCAGAAGGATGACGATGGAATATTCATTCTGCTCCTTAACAATCACGGCATCCCGCACAGTTTCCTCAAAAGGATAAAGCACCCGCAGTCTTGTCGCAGCATCCAATTGAATCCATTCGCTTCGTTCGCCCGAAAGCATCGGAATTTTACGAAGGATGGCTGTACGGAACAGCTTCTCCATTCCCGCGTTCGGGTGATAGGTACCGTTGAACAAAAATTGCTTCACGGGAATTTGCTCGATCACAGCTTGCAAACCTCCGCTATGGTCGGCATCTTCGTGGGTGAGCACAAGCAAATCCAACTGATGAATGCCCCGTTTCTTCAGCAGAGGAACGAGCAGTTTCCGCCCTACTTCATAGGGGTCTTTGCGGGCTTTCCATGCGTCTCCCGCCTTGCTGAATGCGAGGGTCCCGCCACCATCGATGAGGAGGTTCCGTCCATATGGCGTACGGATGAGAATGGCATCGCCTTGCCCCACATCAATAAATTGCACAAGACCTGAACGGTTGAAACGTTCTGGAGAATACCCTATCCACAAGAGCAAGAGGAAGCCGCCTGCAGCAAGGCATAGACACACCTGCAGATTCACGCTCCGTCTGCTTTGCACACGCTCTAGCATGATCGGAAACTCATCCGTTTTGCCTAACGACAATCGCCGCCAGAGCCCATAGATGACAACGAGAAGGAAGTAATACAAAGCAATCCACAACAAGCCAGGCGATGGCCAAATCAATTTGAAGGCATGCAGCTGCTGCAGCTTGTCTGTCGTCCAAAAGATCCCTTCATTGAGCCAAGCAATGAGCCAGCCAAGCGCTCTTCCTGCCGGTAGATAAAGAAGTCCTGCAAAGACCGCCGCAAGTCCCGCCGGGAACACAGCTAAAGAGATGACAGGCACTAGAACGGCATTTGCCAGCCACGAAATTAAGGAAAACTGATTGAAATAGTAAATCGAAACCGGAAAAGATACACATTGAGAAACGAGGGTTATGGACGCTGTATTTCGCAGCATAGAGGAGGGAATCGACGTTTGGAGCAAAGCGCTCACATTCTGTACACCCAAAATAAGCCCAAGCGTTACCAAAAAAGACAGCTGAAAGCTGACATCCAGCAGGAAATACGGATTCCAGATCAGCATGATCCAAGCGACGATCGCGATACTATGCAAAACATCCTTCGCTATCCCCCGCCTGGCTGCGTAAAGGGCGACCATCGTCATCAGCCCGGCCCTTACAATGGAAGGCGAAGCCCCTGTCAGCAAGATATAAAATGGCAGCAGCCAAAAGCAAACGCGCAAAGCAGTTTCCTGAGATCTTGCATTAAATTCTGAATAGCCCCCTTTGAAAAAACCTGTATTATCAAGCTTTTCGTAATTACATTTGCATTAATTTCTGAACAGGTTTTGCATTTAAATCTGAATTAAGCTCAATTTTTGTATTTAATTCTGAATAGAGATAAAATTTTTATTGCACTTGACTCTGAACACGTAATTCATTGCACTAAAAAAACCAGCCTTCGGCAGAGCCTCAGCTGGTTAAATTATGCTTGTTTCTTCGTGGAAATTTGATCCAAAAAGTCCAATTTGAATGGATTAATATATTGCTTCCCTGACAGATAGCCATTCATAAGATAAGCTTTTTCGAAATGGTACAATTTAATGAATTCCGAATCATCTTCAATTGCTAACTCCGCTGCCCGTGTTATAAGGGACATAATAGAATGCATAAGTCCGCCCGTAGCATTAAAAATCCGTATTGACAACTCATGACTTTCTAAAGACGAACGTTCAGGAAACGGAAGTAATTTATCTATTTTCTCCAATAAATTAGAGAAATTCTTTTGCTCATCCATGGACCAGTATCCATATCTCTTCATAACGTGAAAATTCTCAACTCTACGTTGAAGCTGACCTTCATTGGCATCAAGAATGTCAACAGACTTTGGGGTACCAAAAAATACAAATGGAAGTTTCGTGTCATTGATAAGATTTTTAATCCATTCAGCTGCTCCTCGAAGTGTCTTTTGCTTGTCTTTATCAACCATGTTTTGAAACTCATCAATCATGATTAATTCAACCCCGCACTTCTGGATAAGCTGTACAAGCCTTCGGGTCTTTCCTTCTGTAGACTTAACAGAGTCTGGAAACTTATCTCCAAGCGCTATTAGCATCTGCGCGATCGTCCCCTGTATAGTAGCAGGATAAGGGAGCCGGAGTGATAGTATTTTTCTAGTTAGTATCATACCGTTGAAAGTTTCTTTATGGTACACCAAATCATTTTTTTTAATAAAATAACTAAACAGAATTGTTTTACCAGTACCAGCTTCTCCGGTAATAATAAGCGATTGTGGTTCAGTCGTTATCTTAGTCCGGGAAAGAACCTCTTCGATTTTTTTCTCGCCTTCTAACATTAGACTGTGCAGAATTCGTATCTTGTGCAATTTTTGCTTCCGCTCGATTTTGCTCTTTTGGGCGTTAAATTCTTCTTCACTATTCATCATAAAAGCCCTCCTCATGATCATAAATTTCATACGATTCCATAACAACGTACTTTTCCTGCTCCATTTTCTTCACTTTTTCAGCAATTATTTCTGTCTGATCTATAGTGTTGGAAGAATTGATGTCCATACGGTTTGCTAGTTCCGCAGATAAGGCTTTATGACGTGCTTTTTCCTCCTCTGCTTCTTCCATAATCTCCACAAATGCTTCTGCGATGATCCCGTCAGATATTTCACGTTTTTCGTTAAGTGCTTTATTTTTAATAAGCGCATAGATATACGCATTAACGCCCTTCAGCGCTTTCGCATTATCACAAAGCACTTCAAGATAGCGATCATGAACGAAATCATAAACATAAATATGGGACACATCATCTGGATCATGTTTTACAACGACTTCCTGATCAGGACAATGAGCAGCAATGTGTCTAAACAGGTCATATATCTCAGGTGAGCGATACTGAAGTCGATTTGTTCTGATGACCCCACGTGTAACCTTTCTTTTCTCCGAAGGCAAGAGGATAATTTGCAACCTTTCCATAGAAGAAAACGTTCTAGGTGCATGCAGCTCCACTCCGGCTTGCCAATAATCCATTGGTGTATCTGTTATGCGATCCAAAACTCTGTTATTGAATGCATCTAGGAGCCATTTATAAAAGAGTTTTACATACTTTTCAAATCCAATACATGCTTCATCGGCTGGATTGTAGTTGTCCCTTTTCTTCACTTCTTGGTTATTGGCATGCGTGGTGCCAAATAGCAAATGATCGAACTGATGGTTCTTCGTTAAGAAAAAGTTCTCAACAACTGGTTTATGCCAAGGCTGTTTTACTTTGCAATGAACAAGTTCGATTCCAAGCTCGAAGCATGCATTTTTTAGTGCGTGGGAGTGGAACTCCTTACCATTGTCAACAAACAAGACCTCTGGTAGCCCATAGCTGTACCAATCATTTTTAAGATCAGGATACTGTTCTTTCATGTTTTTATTGGGCGTATAGGTATTTAATAGTGCAAGCATCACTGACCTATAGCTCGGTTTTCGAAAGGTTACATGAAAACCTACGACATAACCTGAAAACACATCAATTAGCACAGTTAGATACGCTCTGGGAAGACGCTTACGTGTTTTATCATCCACAAGTAGCACATCTATCGGCGAGTGATCAGCTTGTACAAATTGCATAGGGCGCGTTGCCTTCTCAGTTTCGCCTACATACCCGTACTTCGTAAATGCTTCCAGATAACCGTATTGCGCTTTTGCTTTCTCGAATGCGTCAAGCGAATTTATCATTCGATAAATAGTGCTATTATCTGGAACCTTAAGGTGCGAGTTTGGTTCTCTACCTCTGTTTTCGCGAATTATTTCCCCACGAGCAAGTTTACAAATAGTAGCCGCTCTAACTCCCCGTTTTCCAAGAAAATGCTTTTGTATCACATCTTCTAGGATTTCAACGACTCTTTCTTTTAATTTACTTTTTCCTGTGCCTTTCCCCCTAGGATAACTCGTTCCAAGTGATAACTTATCCCCATCATTTTGTAGCAAAGTCTTACGCCATTCGTATAAATTCGTCCGGCAAACGCGATTGTTGGTATCTTTGAACTCCTCCTGAAGCTCCAATACTCGAGCATCTACGACGGGCTTCAAAGGATCCGCTTGTAGCAGTGGTTTAACGCAATAATAACGAAACTCGATTATATCTCGTTCGGCTTCTGGTAAACTTTCAAACGTCTTTACATTTTTTATTTCAGACTTCTTATCCCACTTACTTGGAAATACAACATTCTTATCACCATGTTCAGCGAGAATACGCTCGTGAGACCATTCTTCCTTTGTGTTATAGTCTTCATCAATGACAATGAACACATTTGGGTCGTCTTCTTTTCGACGATCAATTTTCAAATTTCGCCCAGCATAGAGAAATTCAGTGCCTACACCAATACGCGGCATCTGTCGCGCCTCCTTAAAAAATCGTCAATCTGCTCTTTTGAGATGTAACAGGTATTTCCGCCATGGAGTAAACGATGCTTATCCCATTCGGTGAAAAAACGAAATTTAATTGTGTATGCACTCATTTCCAAAAGTTCAGCTGCTTGCACGAATGTGTAGCCAAAAACAAATACATACGCATCTTCCAATAACGCTATCAGTTCTTCTTCGAGGAGATACATCTGTGAAAAATCCCCCTTTGGATCTTTTATATACAACCTGATTTTGTGATGCTTAGCTAACTTTAATATGTTAACCATGTGCAGTTTCATACGGTTTTCAAATAATTGTTCAACTGCTTGCCTGAGTCCGACCAAGGGAAGAGAAGTTTCAACACATGGTTTCGCCAGCGTTTGATACGATGACATGAATGCCTCGACATCTTTGCGTTGGAATTCCCAATCGTTGTAAAATTTAACCTTCTTACCTGTGAGAACGTCGCTATCACAAAGAGAGGTAACTTCATGTGCCCGTAATCCCAAGAATTCAGCGGTTTCGTTCTCATCAAGCACAGGTTTTTTCTTCTCTTCAAGTTTCAGTTTCATCTGCTGAGCGGTGTAGACATCAAAGTAATATTCTACGACTTCTTTGTTTAATAACTTATCCGTCCACTTATCTATCCGACGGTTTGCGTAAGTCATAACATTAGAAAACTCGGTCACATACGATTGCGGATCTCTCAGAAAGTGATATGCTGAACTTGAAATCACAGCATCAGATTTACTGGTCGTTATGAGTTGACCTTTTTTACTCTTAACCTCTTTCATGCTTAATTCTGTATAACCTGAATTAATCAAACTATCGAATATTTTTTCGCATCCTCGGCTAAACACATACAATAGATAAAAAAATTGTTTTTTCGTAACCTTCCCTGCAGGAATTTTAATATCAGCGTGACCCTGTAACAGATCTTGTAATACTTTTTGAGCTGTCAGTACAAAATCATTTGGTTTTGAAGTGTTTGTGCTGCGCAAATCGTGCCCACATGAGCAAACCCCGTGCGTGATATTATAAACGTAAACGCGAGAATTACACGATGAACAAACGTCTACTAGATACACTTGATGTTTTAAACAGACGCAGAAAAAGTTGATATCCCATAGCAGGCGGTGATACATTTCCTCACTTAGACAAATCGGACAAAACTTGGAATGAGTCATTCGAAAAATATAATCTCTTTCCAAATTCGAATGTGTTTCTGTCACTATCTCCTTTGCGATTGAGTTAAGCGTTAACTTTTCAAAATCTTCCTGGGTCGCAAACAAGTCTTTTATTTGACTCTCGTATAGCTCCCTACTTGCATAATTTATATTAGCCTCTGTATATCTTATCGGAAGTTTCAAATGTGGAGCATACACTCTCTTAATCGCATATAAATCGACAAAGTTTTCAGCAGCTAATCTCTCCAGCACGCTTTGAAAACTTTCATCTGGATACGGCTTTATGCCGACAATGCATCCGTCTGTGATCATATCATGTGAAAATTTTTCCAATTCCATACATGAAGCATCTTGCAGTAATGTTCCCGAACCATCACCTTCGTAGGAAGATATGTCAGTGCAGACTTCCTCTAGTGGTGCATTCTGCTCAAAAAGTTTTATTTCCTTTCTTTGAAAAGCATTGCACAAGCTTTCGGTCGTTAAACAAATTACAACCTGGAAAAAGCCATGTAGTACAATCAGTGCTGAATCCTTTTGGCTATCAAAATCTTCTTGAACAGTATACAAAGTGCCTACATTCGTAATTAATTTTGCACCGCTTTTTAAAATGATACGTTCGTAATTTGTATTCATGGAAGTTCCGCCTTCGTCTATGTAAGTTAGTTGTTACTAGTATAAACCATGAATTCACGTATTTTCGGCTGTCAGATCCACCCAGTTTTTCTGATCATATAAGCAAAAAAAAGA